>DGJU01000085.1:11782-53172 GCA_002387605.1 Alphaproteobacteria bacterium UBA4588
GAGAACTGGAAGCTCTTACGCGCTTTTGCTTTACCGTATTTTTTCCGTTCAACAACACGTGGGTCACGTGTCATGAAGCCACCAGCTTTCAGCACAGGACGAAGACCTGGCTCAAAATATGTAAGCGCACGGCTGATACCATGACGGATAGCACCCGCCTGACCAGACAGACCGCCGCCAACAACTGTTGCCATCACATCAAACTCGCCAACACGCTCAGTTGTCTCAAATGGCTGCTGTAGCAGCATCTGGAGAACAGGACGCGCAAAGTAACGCGTTACATCACGACCATTGATAACAATCAGACCGGACCCACGCTTCAACCACACACGGGCTGTTGCATTTTTCCGCCGGCCCGTTGCGTATGAACGGCCCTGTGCATCAATCTTTGGTTCAACCGGCGCAGCAACAGCTTGTTCTGCAGGTGTGTCTGTCAACACACCAAGGGCTGCCATACCTTCGGCTTCTGGAGCTACTTCAACTTGTGTTTCTTCAGCCATGATTACCTCTTATTCTTTGGGTTCATGCTGGCAACATCCAGCGTTTCTGGTTGCTGGGCAACATGCGGATGTTCAGCACCAGCATATACATGCAAATGTGTCATCGCCTTGCGGCCAAGGGGACCGCGCGGAATCATGCGTTCAACAGCTTTTTGAATCACACGCTCAGGAAACCGGCCGTCCAACAATTTATCAGCTGTACGCGACTTGATACCGCCCGGGTATCCGGTGTGCCAGTAATATGTTTTCTGGTCACGCTTTTTGCCTGTCAGCTTAACTTTTTCAGCATTGATGACGATAACATGGTCACCGCAATCCATATTAGGTGTGTAAGTCGGCTTATGTTTGCCGCGCAAGCGCATAGCAAGCAGTGACGCGAGCCGACCTAGAACAACATCCTCAGCATCGACAAGAATCCAGTTCTTTACGATGTCTTTTGGTGTTGCCACATAGGTACGTGGTAATGGCATCTTTTTCTCTCCAAACCGTCTAGCCTAGTGCAATTTATCATGGGTGGATATCCACCATTTTTAACAGCACTAAACAAAGGAAGCTTGATATAACGGGGCAACGATAAGAGGTCAAGCAGTTAATTTTGGCAAAATACTAAATTTATCAATAAATTCAATGAATTAAATATACGGTATTATTATACCGTATTAAAAACAGCCTTTTTAAAGATGATTGCCTTTGCAACAAGCGCTATCAGCCCACCTACCTCTCATCGCATATTGCTATCAAATGCATTTGACCCACAAGACACCCATTTCGTATAAGGAATGAGGGTGCGCTCTTTTCGAGGGCCGCTTGCCTTAACTCCGATTGCCTTAACGCTGCCGCCTTAACGACGCCGATTGAGAGACTTATGATAGTTCTGATTGATAATTACGACAGCTTTACCTGGAATCTGTGGCATTTCCTGTCAGATTTAGGCGCTGAGGTGAAAACCATCCGCAATGATGCTGCCAGTTGCGCAGAAATTCTGGCAATGAAACCGCACGGCATCGTTATTTCACCCGGTCCGGGCGTACCAAAGAATGCCGGCATGATTGAAGACCTTATTCGGGCTGCTGCGGGGACAATCCCTGTTCTGGGCGTCTGCCTTGGTCATCAGGCTATCTGTACAGCCTTTGGCGGAAAATTAACCCATTTTGCCCCGCCTATGCATGGCAAGCTATCGCGTATCCAGCATGATAATACAGGTGTTTTTGAAGGGGTAGCGGATAACTTCATTGTTACGCGCTATCATTCTTTGATTGCCGATGAGGAGCATATTCCAGATGTTCTAAGCATAAATGCCCGTACCGAAGATGGTAAAATCATGGGTCTCCAGCATAAGGAATTTCCGATTTTTGGTGTGCAATTCCACCCAGAATCAATCGCATCATCTGGCGGCTACCGTATTTTACGCCGGTTCCTTGAACATACAGGCAGCAATAATTTAGTGGATGATACGACATTAGAGGCCCTAGAGGCGCAGCTTCTCAAACTTGATGAAAAATTTCCGGAGCAGGTTCATGTCTGAGCGTCTCACCGCCATTACCCAGCAGATAATCGAAGGCACAGCTCTGTCCTTTGATGAGATGAGTATCGCCTTTGGTGAAATTATGGATGGCAATGCTAGCCCTGCCCAGATGGCAGCGTTTAGCGTTGGGCTGAAAATGCGCGGCGAGACACCTGATGATATTGCCGCAGGGGCCGCTGTTTTAAGACAGCGCGCGCTTACCATCACGCCGCCACAAGATGCTGTTGATATCGTCGGGACAGGCGGTGATGGTATCGGCACCTTTAATATTTCTACCGCAACTGCCTTTGTTATCGCAGGCGCCGGTATTCCCGTAGCAAAACATGGCAATAAGGCTGTTTCATCGAAAAGTGGGGCAGCTGATGTGCTATCCGCTCTGGGCATAACAATAGACTGCCCGTTTGAACAGCTAGAAACAGCCTTAAAAGACGCTCATATCTGTTTCCTTATGGCGCCGCGCCACCATGCAGCCATGCGTCATGTCGGACCTGTTCGCGCGGAACTCAAAATCAGAACGATTTTTAATTTACTTGGGCCATTATCAAATCCGGCTCTGGTCAATCGTATCATGGTTGGCGTTTATGATGCTCACTGGCTGCGCCCATTTGCAGAGGCCCTTAAACAGCTTGGGACAAGCCATGCATGGATTGTGCATGGCGCAAATGGCCTTGATGAGATGAGCACAACAGGCGAAAATCAGATATGTGCTCTGGCAGACGGCGTTATCTCTGATTTTACCCTTCATCCCGAAGAGTTAGGCATAGCCGTGACCAGCATTGATGCCCTCAAAGGCGGCGATGCAGATGTTAACGCTGCAGCGCTTCGCAAAGTGCTGGACGGAGAGACAGGCCCTTACCGCGATATTGTTCTCTTGAATGCAACAGCTGGGCTCGTTGCAACCGGACATGAAAGCGATATGAAGATAGCCCTTGGGCGCGCGCAGGACTCGCTTGATTCAGGCGCGGCACGTACCGCCCTTACAAAGTTGATAGAGATTACAGGAACAGGCAGTTAAATGGCAGATATCCTCGCCACAATTATGGCAGCAAAGCGCGATGAAGTTACGGCGCTCAAAAGCCGGTATAGCCCGTCTGATCTTGATGCTATGGCAACAGCGGCATCTGCGCCGCGCGGCTTTACTGACGCCCTTATTGCGGCATCACACAAAGGTTACGGGCTGATTGCCGAGCTAAAGAAGGCCTCTCCGTCCAAAGGTCTTATCCGGGCTGATTTCTCTCCTGCCCCATTAGCCAAGGCCTATGAAGAGGGCGGTGCGACATGCTTGTCCGTGCTAACAGATGAGCGCTGGTTTCAGGGCTCGGATGATTATCTTGTGGCCGCACGCTCTGCTGTATCCCTGCCATGCTTACGTAAAGATTTCATGGTAGATCCGGCGCAGATAATCCATTCACGCGGCCTTGGGGCAGACTGTATTTTGCTTATCATGGCAGGGCTAGATGATGGACAAGCAGCCGAGCTAGAAGCAACGGCGCTCAGTCTTGGGATGGATGTGCTAATCGAAACCCATAATGCCGCAGAAATCGAAAGAGCCGCTCGGCTCAGATCACCTCTTATCGGGGTAAATAATCGTAATTTGAAGACTATGGATATCTCATTGGATGTTGGCAAGGCGATGCTACCTCTGCTACCGCAGGGGCGCATTGCTGTTGCAGAAAGCGGCCTGTTTTCTGCAGACGATCTTGCTGATATGGCATCAGCCGGTGCACGCTGTTTCCTGATCGGCGAAAGCTTGATGCGCCAGCAAGATGTTGCTACTGCAACAGCTCATATTCTGGCAAACCCTGTGCAGAAAGCCGCCTCATCATGAGCAACAAATTGTCCCATTTTACACAAGAGGGTCGCCCGCAAATGGTTGATGTTGGCCGTAAAGATGAGACTGAACGGGTAGCGATTGCCAAAGGCTCGGTCAAAATGGCCCCTGAAACACTTGCTCATATTACTGATAAAAATATGAAAAAAGGTGATGTGCTTTCTGTTGCTCAGCTTGCCGGCATTATGGGTGCAAAACATACAGCCACCCTTATCCCCTTGTGCCACCCCCTTGCTCTTAGTCATGTTAATGTAATAATTCACGTTAACAATGATAGTTATGCAATTGATATTACTGCAGAATGTAAAATAACAGGCAAGACTGGTGTAGAGATGGAAGCGCTAACAGCTGTCTCAGTTGCCGCCCTTACAATTTATGATATGTGTAAAGCGATAGACAAGAATATGGTCATATCTGACATTCGCCTCACCCATAAATCAGGCGGCAAATCTGGTCGATTTGATGCTGAATAATCCTCTTATGCCGGTTGCAGAAGCGCTCGCGCAAATTTGTGAAAACCTGCCCCCGCTGCCATCTGAGCCTTGCAATGTAACAGAAGCCCGTGGGCGTTATCTGGCAGAGGATGTTGTTGCTGGGCTTTCCCATCCTGCAGCTCACATATCAGCAATGGATGGCTATGCTATTGCCGCAAGCTCAGGCCTTGATGCTGGGACAGTTTATAGCGTTATTGGAGAGGCTGCTGCAGGCGCTCCTTTTGCGGGTGATTTAGGACCTGCAGAGGCTATCCGCATTTTTACCGGCGCTTATCTTTGCACAGGCGCTGATACTATTCTCATTCAAGAAGAGATAGAGACACGTCCTGATGGGCAGATCAGCATCACACAAACAGCGCGCGCTGAACAATTTGTTCGCCCGCAGGGCCTTGATTTCTCCACAGGAAACCGTCTTCTGCCAGCAGGAAAATGCCTAACGGCACGCGATATTGCGCTTGCTGCACTTGCTGGTTGCAGTACGCTTATGGTGCGCAAACGCCCTCATATTGGGATTCTGTCGAGCGGTGATGAGCTTGTCTCGCCAGGAGAGCGCCCTCAGACTGGCCAGCTTATCAACTCAAATAGCCTGTTTTTACATCAGCTGGTAACGCTTAGCGGCGGCATAGCTATCGATCTCGGTATTATTCGTGACACGCCCGGCGCCCTGATAACGGCCGTTAAGGCAGCCGGCCCGCTTGATTTACTGGTGACAACTGGCGGTGCATCGGTTGGGGATCATGACCATATCGTTTCTGATATCATGGCTGCAGATGGGGGGCAGATTGATTTCTGGAAAATTGCAATGCGCCCCGGAAAACCCCTGATTTTTGGTAAAATCGGAAACACGCCTCTCCTTGGCCTGCCAGGAAATCCGGTATCAGCTGGTGTCTGCGGTCTTGTCTTCTTACAACCAGCCCTTCGCTCGATGCTCAGTGCCAGCTTAACTCTGGCACAACCAAGCGCAACGCTTGCCACGCCCCTGCCAGAAAATGACCGGAGGCAGGATTACTTGCGGGCCTGTTTCATCACACAAGATGATGGAAGTCTGGCTGTAACCCCTGCCTCACAGCAGGATTCATCAATGCTTCAGACATTCACACATGCTGACTGTCTTATTATCCGCCCGCCCCATGCTCCTGCCGCTCCTGACGGCACTATTGTGCCAATATTGCCCTTCCCAGCTGGCATTTAAGAAATAGCCACATCCAAATATTCTTGCTTTGTTCTTTTTTATGAGATAGAACAAAGTAAGAACATCTTTTGCTCACTGATATAAGAGCATGATTTTGACCCTTTTGGTGGAGGCTTATATGCTGACCCGCAAACAACATGAGTTACTGGCATTCCTTGTGGCATCTTCTCAGAAGAGCGATGTAACGCCCTCCTTTGATGAAATGAAAGAGGCAGTGGGCCTGGCAAGCAAATCAGGCATTCACCGGCTGGTTACAGCCCTTGAGGAGCGCGGCTATATTCGCAGGCTTGCTAATAAGGCACGCGCCATTGAAATTCTGCGCACGCCCTCAGATATTCAGATAGATAATACTGTTTCTGCTGAAGCAGATAATATTATTCGTCCTGCCTTTGGCTCTCCTACATCACTCAAAAGCACCGAACGCGCTGATACCAGCCTTGGCAAAGCGATTGATTTACCGCTTCTTGGCCGGATTGCAGCAGGTACGCCCATTGAGGCTCTGTCAGACCCCTCTGCTACATTTTCTGTTCCAGAGGCGATGATTTCAAGCGGGGAGCATTTCGCGCTTGAAATTGTCGGTGATTCAATGGTTGAAGCGGGCATTCATGATGGCGATACGGTGATTATCAAACGCACCGAAATTGCGGATAGTGGTGATATTGTTGTGGCTCTTATCGAAGAGCATGAAGCAACGTTAAAGACGTTACGCAAAGAGCCGGGTCGTATTGGCCTTGAGCCAGCTAACCCGAATTACCAGACCCGTTATTTTGAAACAGGGGCTGTGCGTATTCAAGGCCGCCTGACAGGGCTTATTCGTCGTTATTGAGTTTTTGTGTGCAGCAAAACCTGTTCTGCAAGACCGTATCTTGCCTTATTGCTGACAAGCTTATAAGAGCTGTCTGTATAGCTCTGATAAAGCAACCAGCTTTCAGATCGGCGCGGTGATAGAATAATGCTGTCGCCGCTTGTGATAGTTTCAAGACAGCTATCATGACGCTCATCTGTGGTTATCATGATATGATCCGGCTCAGGGCAGGCTCGCATTCTAGCTGGTCTTTGAGCATAAAGACTGAATGTCTGAGCCCTCTTCGCGATAATCTGGCATTCATTATAGCGGCTACATCTCTGTGTGCGGATAATATCGCCGCCTAGCATCAGACGAAGATTATCTTGCCAGAATGGTGAGACAGACTTGCTGACAATAATCTCATCACTGTCTGAACGAACAGCGAGTACCAAACCTCCAGATGCCTGAAAGATAATCGCAACAGGTCTTGGCATTACAGCCCAGTGCATCGCCATAAGACACAGGATAACAAGACCTATCATTTTAGGATATGTCCGCGGCATTATGACCAATGCGCCACCACATGCTGCACCAAACAGTAAATATGACGGCGGCGGCTTCACAGACCAGCCTGATAATCCAGTATCTGAGAATATGTCAGCTATGGCACAAAGCACTGAAAGCGGCACTTCCATCACAGGCGCAACAATGTTTGTAAGGCCAAACAGGCTTGCCAACAAAAGAAGAACACCTGCCGGCATAATCATCAACCCTGTTAAGGGGATAGCAATCAGATTAGCAAAAATCCCAATCGGCGCTATCTGGCCAAAGTGATAGGCAGCAAACGGCATCGTCGCAAGAAACGTCATCACCGAGCTTAAGAAGATAAATAAGATAGCCCGTTGCATCCGCAATAGATTTGTGAGCATTCGGGTGAGTTGAAACGTGCCAATAACAGCCATGGTTGCAGAAAATGAAAGTTGGAAGGCGGCTGTATAGATAACCGACGGGCTTACAATGAGAAACGCAGCAGCAACGAGCGCAAGATTACGAACAGAGACAACATGCCTATCTGTTAACAGCGCCAGAATAATCAGGCTGGTCATAAGAAATGCGCGAACAGCACTCACCGGTATACCAGAGCCGAGCAAATAAAGCGCGCCGCAACCAAGGGCAACAAGACTGGCATATTTATGAACTGGGTAATGTTGTGAGATATGCGGCAAAAGAGCCATAAAGGCTCTCAGAATATAAAGCACAGAAAAGCAGAATAGGCCCATATGTAACCCAGAAATAGCCAGTAGATGTGCAAGTCCTGAGCGACGGAATTTTGTATAAACATCAGCTGGTACATTATCGCGAACGCCAACAAGAAGAGCCGCCGCTATGCCGCCATATGGCTCGGACATTGACGCAGTGATTCTGGTAGCAAGGCCGAGCCGGTAACGGGCTGCACGCTCAGAAAAACTGAGATTAGTTTCATGCCGCACAATTTTCACCCATGTTGCAAACCCACTTGCCCCGATACCTGACAAATAATGCTGGCGGGCATAATCCGGGCGGTCCGGCAGCAAAGGACCAGAAAGCGGAAACAATGTAACGCCAGCAACAATAATATCGCCCGGAAGAACATCCACTATTCTGGTTGAGAGCCGTACAAATGATAGCTCACCAAAGATTTCTGTGGTTCTCCCTTTAAGGGGTCGCAAGATGAGCCGCATCCGGTTCGTATCGCGTATCGTTCTGTCAGTGACTTCGGCAACAAGAATGCCGCGTGTTTTCTGCGCCAGAAGACTGGTATCTGCATGGCGCATTAGTTCGGCTTCAGCAGAGATAAAACCAAGCGCAAACAACATAATTAGCCATAACCCGTCACCAAAAAGATGACGGGTGAGATAACAGACACAAAACAAACATATCGCAGAACAGAGTAAAAGCCCGCTTACCATAGAAGGGGTCATGGAGAGGTAAGCGAATGGCATCATGACAGGCGGCATTATATCTGGCGTCATATGATGTACCAAAATGCCAGCAGCCAGAACAAAAACACCATAAATAACAGGGTCAGGCACAGATATTTTACGCACCAGCAGTGCAAATTCTGTGCGGTTCATGCTATAACGGTTCCCTTTGCTAAAGCTGCTATGCATATCAGATGATGTACAAACGCTTGCTACCATGAACCATAATCTAGACAGGTTAACAAAAGATGAGCGTTGTCACCCGTTTTGCCCCCTCGCCTACTGGCTATCTTCATATTGGAGGCGCGCGCACAGCGCTGTTCAATGCGCTATTTGCAGCACATCATGGCGGTACCTATCTGGTTCGTATCGAAGATACAGATAAGGCACGCTCAACTGACGATGCTGTAAAGGCTATTCATGACGGCTTGGCGTGGCTTGGCTTGGAGGGCGATAGACCAGCTATCATGCAATCCGCCCAAGAAGCCCGGCACCGCGAAGCTGCTGCAACCATGCTTGATGCTGGCACAGCCTATCGGTGTTATCTTAGCACCGAAGCATTAGAGACCATTCGCACAGAGGCGCGCGCTATAGGAAAGCCTGTCCGCTCCCCCTACCGAAACCCTGATAAAACACCCCCATCTGATGATGCGCCCTTTGTTGTAAGGCTGCGCATGCCAGATGATGGTGAGACAATCATTGATGATTTAGTTCAAGGTCGTGTTGCCGTTAAAAATGAAACGCTGGACGACCTCGTAATGCTCAGAAGTGATGGCACGCCAACTTATATGCTTGCTGTTGTTGTCGATGACCATGATATGGGTATCACTCATGTATTACGCGGCGATGACCATCTTAACAATGCGTTCCGCCAGCATCATATTTTTGCAGCCCTTGGCTGGCAGCCGCCCCGCTTTGGGCATATTCCGCTTATCCATGGGCCAGACGGCGCAAAATTATCAAAGCGACATGGCGCGTTAGGTGTTGATGCCTATCGTGATATGGGGTTTCTGAGCGAAGCCATGAATAATTATTTATGTCGGCTTGGCTGGTCTCATGGCGATGATGAACTTTTCAGCCGCGCTGATGCAGAAACATGGTTTGACAGTGATGGTATTGGCAAATCTCCAGCCAGATTTGATATGGATAAGCTGCGCTCGGTAAATGCCCACTGGCTCCGGCAATTATCTGCTGACGCGCTTGCAGATGATATTTTAAGCCATACCTCCCAAAAACCTCCTGCAACATCCAGAGGCTGGCTTATTGCATTAGCGCCGCTTCTGGCAGAACGGGCCCATACATTGGATGAGCTGCGGGCATCGTCCGGCTGGTTGTTGCATAGCGGCGCCCCGACGCCTGATGAAGCGGCAGAAAACATTCTTAGCCAAGAGGCTCTTGCGCGCCTAACGTTGTTTACAGGGTTCTTGTCTCACGCAGATGATACAGCATTAGCCACGACTGACGCGTTTCAGACAGCGTTTCAGGCATTTCTGGCAGAAAATGAACTCAAAATGAAAGATTTGGGGCTACCCCTACGGGCAGCACTAACCGGAACCAAGGCCGCACCATCAATTACTGATATTATTGTGGCGCTTGGGAAGGCAGAAACTGTTCTGCGTATAGAACAGATTTGCAATCGTTAAGGCAGTTGATTTATACTTCGCACATAGTTTCTTGTATTTTCAAGAGACCTAACATGATTGAAAGATGATAAGACCATGGTTCAGAAAGAGTTAGTAACAAATAATATGACGTTGACAGACAATGCCTCAGGAGCAAGCGTTGAATTGCCTGTTCTTTCTGGCTCAGTTGGTCCGGATGTTATTGATGTCAGAAAGCTTTACAGCTCAACCGGTAAATTCACCTTCGACCCAGGCTATGGCGTAACAGGCTCATGCCTGTCAGCCCTTACCTATATTGATGGCGAGGAAGGTATCCTGCTTCACCGTGGATATCCGATTGAACAGCTGGCTGAAAAATCGTCATTTCTGGAAGTAGCCTATCTGCTTTTGAATGGCGAATTGCCAACTGGCCATGAACATAATGAATTTGTTGATGCGATTACCCATCACACAATGGTGCATGAACAGCTGTCGACATTCTTCCGCGGGTTCCGCCGCGATGCGCACCCGATGGCTATTCTCTGCGGTGTAACAGGCGCATTATCAGCATTTTATCATGACTCAACAGACATTAACGATCCTGTGCAACGGATGATTGCGTCCCGCCGCCTGATCGCCAAAATGCCGACACTTGCTGCAATGGCATATAAATATTCTCTTGGGCAGCCATTTAACTACCCGAAAAATTCTCTGTCATACGCAGAAAACTTCCTGCAGATGTGTTTTGCTGTCCCAGCAGATGATTATGTTGCAGACCCTATTCTGTCTGATGCGATGGATAAAATCCTTATCCTACACGCGGACCATGAACAGAATGCCTCAACATCAACAGTCCGTCTTGCTGGCTCATCCGGCGCTAACCCGTTTGCGTGTATTGCGGCCGGTATTGCTTGTCTGTGGGGACCTGCACATGGCGGCGCAAACGAAGCTGTGCTGGAAATGCTGAATGAAATTGGCGATAAAAGCCGCATTGGGGAATATGTTAATAAAGCACGTGATAAAGATGATCCGTTCCGCCTGTTTGGGTTCGGACACCGCGTTTACAAGAATTTTGACCCGCGCGCCAAGGTTATGCGCGAATCCTGTCATGAAGTTCTCAATAAATTAGGGATTAATGACCCCTTGCTTGAGCTGGCGATGGAATTAGAAGAGCTTGCATTACGCGATGATTATTTCATTGAGAAGAAACTTTATCCGAATGTTGATTTCTATTCAGGCATCATTCTGAAAGCGATGGGCTTCCCGACATCCATGTTTACCGTTCTGTTTGCTGTTGCCAGAACCGTTGGCTGGATTTCGCAGTGGAAAGAGATGATTGAAGATCCAGCGCAGCGTATTGGCCGTCCGCGCCAGCTTTATACAGGTCCGGTTGCCCGCGATTACACACCTATCTCAGGCAGATAAGCGCTACCGCTATCCTTTGCTATAGCTAAAAGGGTTTTCTAGGCAACATCCTGCCCGGAAAACCCTTTTTTTATGGCTTATAGAATTTGTTTAAGACAGGCGTGAAGGCTTGAGACAAAATCAGGCTCGTCAGTGCGTAATAACGTGCGAAGCCGTTTTGATACATCATCTAACGCGTCTCTGCGCGCCTCGAATTGTTCACGCTCGACAAGCAGCGCCGCAACAAGATTATCATGCGTTACCTGCTTGGATAATAGAACAGGATAATGCGCCTCTGCTAGAATGATGTCAGGCAATACAGGCGTTTTGAGCGATACAAAAAACCGTGCAAACAAACTATCAAGCCATGAGAGCGTATAGCATACTGTGCCCGGCAGGCCAGCAAGGGCTGCTTCTAGCGTAACGGTTCCAGACACACATAAGGTTGAGGAAGCCTGAGTCAGGCTATCACTAACAGCGTCCTTATCATCAATAATTGAAAAATTATTAAGCGTTGATTCTGCACAAATAGCTTCAATGCGCGGCCGTAAATAAGGCAATGTTGGCAGGCAGAAATGCGCCTCTGGATGATGTTCTTTTTGATATGTTTCGCAAGCTTGCAAAAACACCGGCAGATGGGTCATAATTTCACGCCACCGACTGCCCGGAAGAAGGCATATTAAATTCTTATTACGCTTCGTATTATTGCCGTTAGGATGAGGCTCTAAATCCGTGCGCCATGCAGCAGGGTGGCCCGCAAAAACAGCCTTCACCTTCTGCTGATTAAACAAGGCCGGCTCAAATGGAAAGAGGCAGATTAACCCATCAAATGCGTCTTCAAAACCGTTTTTGCGCCATTTTCCCCACGCCCAAATCGTGGGAGCAACCACATGAATAATAGGAGCAGACCAGCCTGCAGCGCGCATTCTCTGTTTTAATCTTAGCGCGAACCGAACAGAAAACATCTTTGAATCGATCGTAAAGACAGCATCGGGGCGATCTTGCATTATTTGCTCAAGCAGCCTGTCTGCCAAAGACGCAAGCCGCGGCAAGGCAACAACAACGCCGGCAATGCCAATAATGCTCAGCTCTTCCATGTCTTCTTCGGACGTCAAACCCTGTGCGCCCATTTTAGAGCCGCCCATCCCGAACCAGCTACATGGGCCATAGGCACTATTGCAGGCCTGCATCACCTCAGAGCCAAGCGTATCGCCAGAGGCTTCTCCTGCCAGAATGAAAAATCGTGCTGCCATGTCCTACCCCGGATAGTCTGTCGCAAGAAGCGTGATGCCGGCTGCATTACTAGCAGCAATCAGCTCATCACGTGCGTCGCTTAATCGGCATTTTTGTGCGTGCAGCCCAATAACAGAGACACCCGCTGTAATAAGAAGTTCTAGTGTTTCGCGGCCAAATACCGGCGGGTCGAGCGTTATATCCTGCGCGAGCTTCGCCATTTTAATAAAAGCAATATCATGTGATTCCGCGATATCCGGACTTGTCAGCAGATAGTCAGTCGCCCGCCTTATCATCTCGTTCGTTCCCTCAGCGCCCTCAATAGCAATGATACGCTGGCTCTGGGTAATGATACATTGGCCAACATCAAGCGCGCCAAGCTGATAAAGAGCGCTAATAGCTGTTTCAACAGCCTTGCGCTGACCATCTGATAAAAGCGGGCCAAATATCTCGCCAGAGCTTAGCGTATCAAGGGTAAGATAATCAGCTTCAGAAACGATCTGAAAGCCCTGCTCTTGAAAGAAATCACGCACAATTTTCAACGCTTTATCATCACCTGAAAATAGCGCCTTACTGATAAGTGCTACCGCATGACTATCTGGTTTGATTGTGTGTAATGGGGGGCGGATAAACTTTCCAGATAAGCAGATTTTCTGAATATTGCGCTCGGTAAGACTATCAAGCAACGCGCCAATCTGACCAACCGGCATTTCGAGATACTCAAAATCAGAAAAATCTGCATCAACCTGATTGCTAAGGCCAATGATAAAAGGCGAATCTCCTGCCGCACTGGCAGCCTGAGCAAGCCGGCGTGGCTGGGAGCCTTTGGCAGCAATGATCGCAAGACGCCCCATTTATCAGCCTCTATCGTTCTGGATGACATAAGGGGCGCTTCCCCTTTGCCTTAATAAACTTAACTAATTCATCAACAACATCATCACTACCTGCTGTCTTAAGACTTTCCAGCCGCTCAGCAAAGAGGCCAGTCTCAACAACAAATAAGGTATTATAAGCTGCCCTTAACGCCGAGATTTGTGCCGCAGTAAAGCCACGACGGCGCAACCCGATGATATTAAGCCCATCAAGCATCGCACGCCCGCCAACAACAGCGCCAAACGGAATGATATCATCAACAATAATTGACCCACCACCAACAATGACGTGACTGCCGATACGAACAAAGGGATGCACCGCTGAATAGCCACCCAAATAAACATGGTCGCCGAGCGCTACATGCCCCGCAACACCCGTTCCATTGGCAAGAATAGCATGCTCGCCAATAACACAATCATGCCCAACGTGAGAGCCTGCCATAAACAGACCATGCTCTCCGATAGTTGTTTCCATTCTATCAAGAGCCGTCCCGCCATGCATTGAGACATGTTCGCGGATAATATTATGATTTCCGATAACAAGCCGCGATGGCTCACCTGCATATTTTGAATGTTGGGGTGCAAGTCCAAGCGTTGTGAAGGGAAAAACCTCACAGTTTTGGCCTATTTTAGTATGACCATCAATGACAACATGACTAAAAATTTTGGTATTATCATTAATTTCAACATTCTCACCAATCGTGGTGAAGGGGCCAACTGAAACACCAGTGCCAAGGCGCGCGCCCTTCGCAATAATCGCTGTTGGATGTATTGTTACGTCCTTATCTGTCACCGTCTACCACCATTGCAGAAAACTCAGCTTGCGCCATTACGATACCATTACTCATTGCTGTGCCTGAGAACTTCCACAAAGGCCCTTTTGAGGCAACCTTCTTCACCTGTAGCTCAAGCAATATCCCCGGCGTCACAGGGCGCTTAAAACGGGTTTTATCAACCGAAGCAAGAAACACAAGCTTGCCATGTTCTGTGTCTTCCTGAGAGAGCATGGCAAGCGCGCCTGCTGCTTGAGCCATTGCTTCAACGATGAGCACACCTGGCATAATGGGGTGGCCGGGAAAATGACCCACAAAATAGGGCTCATTACCGCTAACAGCCTTAATCCCAACAGCAGATTCGCCAGAAATGATATTCTCCAACCTATCAATCAGCAAAAAAGGCGCGCGATGGGGCAGCAGTTTTTCGATCGCGGCATAATCAAGAGGGGGTAATTCGCTCATGTCTTAATCCTATCAGGTTAGCCTATATTATCGTACGTTAATCATGGTGGTGAGAATAGCCCTCACCGTCTTGTATCTCTGGCCTTGCGACCGCTTCCACGCCCTATCGTTCTGTATTTTTTATCTGCTTTCGCAATCGGGCCTGTCCGCGCCAGAAATCACGTGCTGGCTGCGCTGGATAGCCGATATAAAGCTGCGGCTTATTTAAGTCTTTCGTCACGCCTGATTGCGCTGCAACAATAACATTGTCACCAACTGCTACATGGTCAGCAACGCCTACCTGACCACCAAACATGCAATTTTTGCCAATTTTTGTGCTACCAGCAATGCCAACCTGAGCCGCAATAATTGTATTCTCGCCAATCTGGACATTGTGTGCAATGTGAACCTGATTATCCAGCATAACATATGCCCCGAGACGCGTGTCATCCATGACACCTCTATCGATTGTACAACTTGCTCCGATATGACATCCTTGCTCTATCATAACACGGCCAAAATGCGGAATACGGACAGCCATTTGACCTGTACCTTCAATGCCAAAACCCTCAGTGCCGATAGAACATAAATCAGAAATATGGACATCTTGCTCAAGAATGGCAAACCGAATAGTGGTATGTGCGCCGATGACACAGCGCGCCCCTATCATAACACCATCATCCAGAATAGCGCCGACACCAAGCTTCACATTATCGCCAATTTCAACATTCTCGCCAATATAGCACTGAGCCCCAATGGACACATTATCGCCTATAATAGCAGTAGAGGATATGTGGGCTGTTTCATGATAAAAAGAGACAGCTTTTGGTGCTTCTGCATAAAGAGCACGCGCCGCCACAGCAAAGGCAAGACGCGGGTTTGCAACAACTATCACACCCGCTGCTGCTGATAAAACACCGGCAAGATGTCCCTCTAGGTCAGGCGCAATAAAACAGATGAACCCACTCTTCTTGTCAAGCTGGTTTAACAATGTTTCATCAGCAATATAAATAAGACTGCCGTCACCAGCATCAGAAAGTGACGAGATATGAGTTGCCATGATGCTACCTGTGCCATGCACAATCATGCCATCACAGATTTCAGTTAATGTTGCAAGAGCAAGAGGAAGAGGAGTGCCGTAAAATCTCGGGTCACCTGACACGATTAGCCCCCATTACTTTTGGGGGGTGTTTCGTCAAGTTCTAGTCGCGCATTTTTAGTTCGCTCGTTCAAGACCTCAAGAACATTTTGGGTAATATCCAGCTTATTGCGGAAGACCAGAACATTATCTTTGTTTAGGACAAAATCGAGACGACGTTCATTGGCTATTTCAGTCACAATTTTGAGAGCAAGCTGACGGATTTTATCCTGAGCCTGCTGAAAGGCATTATCAAGAGATTGACGACGGAATTGGATTTGCCGTTGAATTTCGGCGACATCATTCTGAAATTTTTGCACTTCGTTTCGATAAGCATCCTGAGACATAATATCCCGCTTAGACTGAAGCTCCTGCTCTTTTAAGACAAGCTCTGCTTCTTTTTGCGCAAATTCCTCTTTAAACTCAGCCCGTTTCCCATCAAGGAGCCGTCTCACTTTTTCAGTCGCTTCTGAAGCTCTTAACACTGCTGAGATATCAATCGTGCCAACACGCCTGATATCAAAGTCAGAATTACCAGCATTTTCGGTCGATACATCTCCTATTGTAACCTGAGCAGCTGCGCTCTGCAGTCCTGCACCAGACAGAAACAGTGCCAAAAACAGTACCAGACTCAATGCCGCACTGTGCTTGCCCAGCTGTGTAGCATTCAGATACAAACGGCCGATGATGTTAGATAGTAATGACATTTCAGGAGAACGCATCTGCTAACAATCCTAGAGGCGTGTGCCGATGTTAAATTGGAACCGTTTTAGTTGATCATGTGATGTTTTAGAGACCGCATCGGCCCAATAGAACGTTAGAGGGCCAACCGCAGTATCCCACAGGAAGCCTACACCAACTGACTGACGCAACGAATCATCATTTGCCCCTGTCACGCCAGATGGGTAGTCTGTGTCCCACACAGAGCCAATATCTGAAAAGACAGTCCAGCGAACACCTAAATCTTCGCTTAACCCATAGCTTGATACAATTTCTGCTGTCGCCGAATACATGTAATTACCACCAACAGCTGAATTTGCACCAGTATCACGCGGTCCAATACCACTTGAATCAAAACCGCGAACAGTACGGCCACCAAGGTAGAAGCGAGCGCTCTGTGTTACTTTTTCACCTAACCCATCAACAAAGCCAGCACGGCCTCGAACACCAAGAATGAAACTATTGAAATTCAGCGGCTTGAAATAGCTTGCCCGCACAGAGGTCTTCATAAAAGTAACATCACCGCCAAGCCCGGAAACAGTCTCATCAAGCTCGTATAAATATCCTTCTGTTGGATCAAACCTATTATCAAGTGTCGAGCGTCCGATAGTATAGGACAAAGCTGAGCGTAGCAGGTCTTTATTTTCTTCGCCTGTGAGTGACGTAGCTGTCGTACTGCTTTGGGTAGAATCTGCCGATGATAGCTCATACCCGATGCGATGATAATAACCATCAGCAGCATCAAACGCTGCCCCGAGATTAACACCTGTTGATTTTGTTGTGAGCGTACTATTTTCCACCTTCTGATTAAATATTTCAGCCGAACCACGAAGATCACGGTCAAGAAAATAAGGCTCAGTTAAGCCAAGTCTGTAATCTGACCGGCTTTCAGACAATGATGTAGAAAATTTTAACCCGCGTCCGGACCCTAAAAAGTTTCTCTCGTTAATCCCCAGTGAGACGGTTGATTTATCGAGCGAGGAATAACCGACACCTATCGAAAAATCGCCTGTCGACTGCTCTTCAACATTAATTTTAGCAATGGTCTGGTCATCTGCTGAACCTCGGACTGTTGATATATCAACGGTCCTAAAAAACCCGAGATTCTTAATGTTCCGCAGAGACTTATCCAGTTTCAACTGGTTGTATGGGTCACCTTCCACAACTTCAAGTTCTCGGCGAATAACTGTATCTCTAGTGCGAGAATTATTGACGACTTCAATGCGTTCAATATAGTTCTTCCGCCCTTCACCGATCGAAATTTCGATATCAAGCTCATTGCTATCAGTGTCCGGGGTCACTTGAGGTCGAACATCAACAAAGGCATAACCAAGATTGCCAAGCGAATTTGTGACATTAAGCAGACCTTGCTCTAACCCCTTAACATTATACCAGTCGCCTTTTTCCAACGGAATATCGTCCCGGAATTTACTGACATCTATATCGGTGATTTGAGAGGTGAAGCTCACATCGCGGAGCTTGTAGCGCGTGCCCTCATCTATCTCAAATGTAAGCGCAAAACCTGACCGGTCAGCAAGCAGTCCGCCCTGGGCGCGCTTAATTTGAATATTTGCATAGCCCCGTCCCAGATAGAACTGGCGCAAGAGCCGCGCATCATAATCAAGACGACTCTCATCATATTTATCAACCGATGATAAAAATGCCCACCACCGCACTTGCCGGCTAGAAATTACCTGCCTTAGCGCAAAGTCTGAAAATGTCTCATTTCCAATAAAAGAAATAGATGTCACTTTGATGAGCGGTCCTTCATCGACCTCAAAGATGAGATCAACACGGTTATTATCAAGCCGAATAACTTGCGGCGTTATCTCAGCAGCATACCGACCGGACAGACGATAAATCTCAAGAAGTTTTTGGGTTGCATCAACCGCAACTTTCCGGGTAAAGACGCGGCGTGGCTGAATATCCAACTCAGCAAGAAGCCTCTCATCATCCAGAACATCATTACCCTCAATATTTACGCGGTTAACAATCGGGTTTTCCACCACCGCGATGCTAATGCGTGTTCCCTCAATGTTAATCGTAACATCATTAAAGAGTTTGGTTGCGAACAGACTATCAATGGCATTATCCAAACTGTCTTCTGAAATCGCATCACCTACTCTAACAGGCAGATAGGCGCTAATCGTACTATCAGACACACGGCTATTTCCTGAAATAGCAATTTCGCTAACCGTCACAGTCTCATTAGTTGTCTGAGCAAACGCGTCGTGCGGCACTGTCAGAACAGCGCTGAACAAAAAGACAAATAATAGTATTATTCTTATCATAAAATTGTCTCCTGAACATCGCGTTGCATTTTGCAAACTGCCGAATGTCCATCATTCTTGCCGCAGATTACTATTGTTGTATCGTGAACAGACGTTTTACGCAAAATAGTTTCACGAAAAAACGCCTCACATGCGCCTTTTTTTAGGTATTTTTCTCTAATCTTATCTTTATGAGCTTACAAACCGAAATAAATCAAAAAATGTGACGACAATCATAAGGCTCATCAATATGGCCATGCCGCCACGCATCAATACGGATTGAAGCCTCTCAGGCAAAGGTTTACCGCGTACACCCTCAATCATAAACATTAACAGATGTCCGCCATCTAATACCGGAACAGGCAGTAAATTAATAAGTCCCAGATTAATCGAAATAACAGCTGTAAAAATGAGGAAACTTGCAAACCCCTGCCGCGCAGCATCTCCGGCAAATTCTGCAATGCGCACCGGACCGCCAACTTCAGACTGGCTAGCATTTCCTGTTACAAGCCTGCCAATCCCTCTGAGCATCATAGATGTCATGTGAAACGTATCGGCTCCTGCTGTTACAGCCGCCTCGGACAAGCCTAGTTTGCGGAACGCGCCAGGGGCTGAGCGCACACCAAGCTGGCCAGCCGTCATTTTAAGGTCTTCTAGATAAATAGGCCGAGGCGTAACTGGGATCGTTTTAATGACACTAAAACGGTTAATCTCAAAGAGTAACTCTTTGTTAGGGCTTTCAAAAACAACCGACCTCAATTCAGCAAAATCACGAACCGTACGACCATCAACAGACAGCACCTTGTCACCTTCTTGCAGGCCAGCTTCCGCCGCCGCCGTTTCTGGCATGACTTCGCCAATCTCAGCCGGAATAAAGGCTTTTCCAACAGCCATATAAACAAGCGCAAACAGCATGATACCAAGCAGGAAATTAGCCAAAGGACCTGCACTTATTATCGCCATGCGAGAGAGCAAAGGTGCGCCAGCAAAACTCCCTTTTATGCGCGTCGCCCCTTCGGATGCCATACTTGCCGCATTTTCATCGCCGCGCATGCGAACATAACCACCTAACGGGAGCAAAGCGACACGCCAATAGGTTCCACTTTTCGCCTGCCAGCCAAATAATTCTGGACCAAATCCAATAGAAAAGACTTCAACAGCGACGCCAGACCGGCGCGCGACCCAGTAATGGCCAAGCTCATGAAAGAAAACAACGATTGTGATAGCTGTAAGAAATGCGAGAGGGTATCCAAGAACACCTAAATCAATCATTATTTATTCCTTATTATTACGTGTTTGGGTAATGGGGTGGATTAGACAGCAGAACGAGCTGACTTTCTGACTTCTTGGTCAAGGGCAAGGATATCATCAAAACTATTAGCTGACCCTAACCGCTTTTCTGACAAAATGGTATCTACCTGTTCTGCTATTTCACCAAAGGGAATTTCGCCTGATAAAAAATGATGCACTGCCATTTCATTAGCTGCATTTAACGTAACAGCATCCGCAGGATCTGTGCCAATTATCGATTTTGCCATCCCAAAACAGGGAAATTGTTCAAGACAGACAGGCTGAAAGTCTAACCGTGCAATCTGCGCTAGATCGAGCGGTTCAGCCTGCCATGCAAGTCTGTCTGGATGACCAAGGGCATAAGAGAGTGGCACTCTCATATCAGCTGGCCCCATATGAGCCAACCAGCTACCATCACAATAGCTTACCAGCCCATGTATAATCGATTGAGGATGAATGAGCGCTTCAAGCCGGTTACTGCCAAGGCCAAACAGCCAAGCCGCTTCGATTAGCTCAAGCCCCTTATTCATCATTGTTGCACTATCAATCGTAATTTTCTGACCCATTGACCAGTTTGGATGGAGCAGCGCCTGTTCTTTTGTTGCATGATGCATCTCTGCACGGCTAAGAGCGCGAAATGGCCCGCCAGAAGCTGTGAGAACAATTTTATCAATATCTTCATCGCGGGCACCAACCAGACATTGAGCGATAGCATTATGCTCTGAATCAACTGGCAGGAGAGTTGCCCCCGATACAGCGGCAAGCGGCATGATGAGATGCCCTGCTGCAACAAGCGTTTCTTTATTCGCAAGCGCAATAGTCTGCCCTGCCTCAACAGCAGCCCGAACAGGCATCAAACCAGCAAACCCCACGATGCCTGCAACTACGCAATCAACAGGCATGCGCGCTGCCTCACATAACGCGTCCACGCCGCTCGCAACCTGAATAGACGTGCCGCGGAGACATGTTGCAAGAGCAGCTTCATACTGGCTATCAGCAATCACCACCAAACTGGGCTGATATTTCAGCGCGAGTTGTGCCAGTTTTTCATAGTTGCTATGGGCTGTCATAACAGAGACCGAAAATCGGTCGGAATGTTCATCAACAAGTTTAAGAGTAGAGTCTCCAATCGACCCTGTTGCACCAAAAAGGGAGAGCATTTTCATCACAGCAACGACCTCCTTCTATCTGGAAAATATAATGGTGATATCAATATCAGGCAACCCGACCACGCCCATAGCGACCAGAACCGCAAGGACAGGCAGTACAGTCAGATAGCCATCAAACCTATCTAGAAACCCGCCATGTCCTGGTATAAGACGGCTACTATCCTTCACGCCCAAACGCCGCTTGAGCTGAGATTCAATCAAATCACCAATTTGCGAGAGAGCCGCAATAACAACCCCGCCAATAATAAGCATCGCAACAGGATAAACCTCAAGCGTAACAACTGGCAAAAGCACAAGAATAGCGGCTATGATTCCGCCGCAAGACCCTGACCAGGTTTTTGATGGACTGATATGAGGCGCAAGTTTTGGTCCGCCAATAAGCCGGCCACTAAAATAAGCGCCTGTATCACAGGCACTGATAGCAAGCGCAACAAGCAAGATAAGCACAACCCCGCCAGGCATACTAATGAGATAACCAAGGCTGAAAAGACAGGCCATCACTAAAAAGAGAATAAAGGCAAATCGCCTTATGACAAAAAAGGCAGCCAGATAGGTAACAGCAAGAAAACCAACTGCCCCCAATAGCGAGATATCCGCTGTCATAAACGGCAGTACACCAAGCAGATAGCCTGTAAAGGTAAGAGAGCCGATAATATGCCTCTCTCCTGCATCCTTGCGGCCCATAAGAGTGCTAAACTCATATGATATGCCAGCTGACAGCAGAGCGCCTCCTATCATGGCCAGCATTCCGCCAGAGCCAATCAGAATAATTATAGGAAGGAAAAGAAAGCTCCCTAAAATACGGTATTTTAACTCATGAGATGCAGCAGGTGCCATAAGGACTAAGACTGCTCAGACGCAGAGGCAACATCACCGCCGAAACGACGTGTACGATGTTGAAAGTCAGCGACAGCTTGGTTGAGGTCTTCTGAAGAGAAGTCCGGCCAGAATTTGTCAGAAAAATACAATTCGGCATAGGAAAGATCCCAGAGAAGAAAATTTGAAACCCGTTTTTCGCCGCCAGTGCGGATAAGCAAGTCTACCGGCGGCAAATGTGATGTCATGAGACATGATTTAATCATATCAGAAGAGATTTCTTCGCCAGGAAACTGTTTTTGCGCTTCGCTTATCGCTTGAAGTATATCTTGCTGGCCGCCATAATTTATCGCAACTGTTAGCACTAACCCGGTACAATGAGCACTTGCTGCCTCGCAAGTCTCAAATAATTCAAGAAAGCCCTTATCAAACGCTGTTCTGTCTCCAATGATGACAAGTCGTATATTCTCATCGACAAGCGACTGGGTTTCGCTCATCAAAAATTTCCGCATAAGCTGAAGAAGTCCAGAAACCTCCTCTGGAGACCGCCGCCAGTTCTCGGTTGAAAAAGCAAATACGCTGAGGAAGGGAATGCCCTGCTCGGCTACGGCGCGCGCAATATCTTTGAGGGTGTTAGCACCATTATCATGCCCCATAAGGGCACTGAGCTTATTCGCACGAGCCCATCTGCGATTACCATCCATTATCAGTGCAAGATGCTTCATCTAACTAAATCCATAAAAACAAATATCTAATCACAGCTTCGTTTCGGTGAGTACACACGTACATCCTGCCAGCATTTAGGCTGTCAGAAGGCAAAACACCGCCTATCACACGTTTAAAATATCTTTTTCTTTCTGCGCTAACATCTCATCAACCTGCGCAATATGGGCATCGGTTGCTTTTTGAACCTGTGCCTCAAGCGCATGACGCTCATCTTCAGACATACCGCCATCTTTTTCATCCTTACGGACTTGTTCGATGGCATCACGGCGAATATTCCGCACGGCAATTTTACCAGCTTCACAATATTTACCAGCAACCTTAACCATTTCTTTGCGGCGATCTTCTGACAGATCAGGAACAGGTACACGGATAACCGACCCTTCAGATTGTGGGTTCAAACCAAGCCCGGAATCCCGAATAGCCTTTTCAACAGCAGCAGAAAGTCCAGCATCCCATACTGTTACAGTAAGCATCCGCGATTCAGGAACAGAAATATTACTCACCTGATTAAGCGGCATTTTTGAGCCATATGCATCGACCACTACAGGCTCCAGCATCGCAGTAGAGGCGCGTCCTGCACGAAGTCCCAAAAGCTCTGTTGCAAAATTTGCGACTGAGGCAGACATTTTACGATTTACTTCATCAAGGTCAAACATGCTCTCTCTCCAATGCCAGTATTAGTGATGATTAGTGCTAAAAAATAGTCTAAAACAAATTTGGGGTTCGTAACAAAACACCTCTATTGTGATGCTTCGGTTACAATTGTAAAGGCTCCTTGGTGCCTGAGCACCTTATCAAACCCACCTGACTCAGAAATTGAAAATACAAGAATAGGAATTTTGTTTTCCCGAGCAAGTGAAATTGCAGACGCATCCATTACCTTAAGGTCCCGCGACAACACATCCAGATAGGATAATGTATCAAACCGCGTTGCAGTTGCGTCCTTTTCAGGGTCAGCATCATAAACACCATCCACCCGCGTTCCTTTAAGCAACGCATCACAATTCATCTCAGAGGCCCGCAAAGCAGCGGCTGTATCGGTTGTGAAGAAAGGATTTCCTGTTCCTGCAGCAAAAATAACAATACGCCCTTTTTCCATATGCCGAACAGCACGCCTGCGGATATATGGCTCACAAACAGCACTAATCGGAAGCGCAGACATCACCCGTGTAGGAACGTCTTTCTGCTCAAGGGCACTTTGCATTGCAAGCGCATTCATGACTGTTGCAAGCATCCCCATATAATCACCAGTCGCCCGCTCCATACCGGCAGCAGCGCCCGAAACACCACGGAAAATATTTCCGCCACCAATAACAAGGCAAACTTCAACGCCCTGTTCAACAACGCCTTTAATCTCATCAGCAACACGCTGCACCATATCGGTATCGATGCCATAGGCTTGGGCGCCCATCAGAGACTCGCCAGAAATTTTAAGGAGAACACGTTTATGCTTGAAATCAGCCGACATTAATGAATTCCTCTGGTTGGCGTGAGTAGCGGGTCTCTTATGAGAAGAGATGCAAGCGCTACTAGTCTGACAGTGTTGTCGGTATAAAGCAAAATATTCAAACTCGAAAGACTTAGAATGCCTTAAAAAAACGCTCCACCCTTATAAATCAAGGATGAAGCGTTCACATGCGATGCCGGTAAGGGCTTATGTTACCGAAGAATAGCTTAGTTTGACAATGTAGCCGCAACTTCAGCAGCAAAGTCAGATTCTTCTTTTTCAATACCATCACCGAGAATAAAGTGAGCAAAATGGGTGAGTTTAATATCAGCTCCAGCATCCTTAGCAGCAGCTTCGATAACATTACCAACCTTGGTTTCACCATCAATAACGAAGGTCTGCTCAAGCAAAACAACTTCTTCGTAATATTTGCGTAGGCGGCCTTCAACCATTTTTTCTGCAATTTCCTGAGGCTTGCCAGACGCTTTTGCCTGTTCAATCAACACATCACGCTCACGGGCAACCATTTCAGGGTCAAGATCGTCAACTGAGATACTCGCAGGTGTTGTCGCAGCAATATGCATCGCAATCTGCTTGCCCAGACCAGACAGCACTGCGCTATCGGCAGAAGATGAAAGGCCAACAAGAACACCAATGCGGCCAAGACCGTCTGCTGTTGCGTTATGAATGTAAGGCACGATAGCACCAGATTCGACTGATACTTTTTCCATCCGGCGCAGAGACATATTCTCACCAATGGTCGCAATCTTATGGGTTAGTTCTTCTGCAACAGTGCGGCCAGTATTAGGATAATCCATCGCTTTCAGCGCTTCAATGTCACTTGCTGTTAACGCAAGGGATGACAGCGTTTTGGCAAATGTCTGGAAATCATCATTACGAGACACAAAATCAGTCTCAGAGTTAAGCTCGACAAGCGCGCCTAATGTTCCTGAAACACTGATAGCAACCAAACCTTCAGAGGCAACACGACCTGACTTTTTCGCTGCCGCAGCAAGACCTTTGGTCCGCAACCAGTCGATAGCGGCATCCATATCACCATTTGTTTCATTAAGCGCTTTTTTGCAATCCATCATGCCTGCGCCAGATTTTTCGCGAAGTTCCTTCACCAATGCAGCTGTTACACTCATCATCATTTTCCTTATTGTTCTGTGAGGTTGATGGTTAAGCAAACAAAACCCTGTTCGCTTAACCTGTCAGATGGTCTAAATACCCCTGCCCTAACGGCTTTTTTTGCGTATGTGAGCGCCAATCACAGATGACAGAACGGTATCATCCACCAGATCGTCACGCATGACACATACACCCCGCATTCCATAGGGAGGAGCAAAGATAGACGTTTACTCAGCCGGTGTGTCTGCTGCTGGTTCTACTGCTGCTTCCACAGCGGCAGGCTCAACTGGTGCAGGCTCAGCAACAGCTTCAAGAGCAGGCTCAGCAGGTGCCTCAGTTGCCGCGCCGGCATCAGCGCCAGATGACATCATTTCTTGCTGAAGACCATCCAGAATAGCTGCTTGAGTGAGCTCGCAATAAAGCGAGATAGCACGCATTGCATCATCATTGCCCGGAATGGGGTAATCAACGCCATCAGGGCTTGCATTACTATCAATGACAGCCACAACCGGAATACCAAGACGATTTGCTTCAAGAACAGCAATATCTTCTTTGTTTGTATCCAGAATAAACAGAATATCAGGCAGACCGCCCATTTCCTTAATGCCACCAAGTGTCAATTCCAGCTTATCGCGCTCACGCGTTAGCTGAAGAATTTCTTTCTTTGACAGCTGCTGGATTTCATCACTGTTAAGGCGCGCTTCAAGATCGCGCAAACGGCGAATAGACTTGGAAACAGTTGCCCAGTTGGTGAGCATCCCGCCAAGCCAACGGTGATTAACATAATACTGACCACATGCTAAGGCAGTTTCGGCAATTTTGCCAGATGCAGCGCGCTTTGTGCCAACAAAAAGAACACGGCCACCCTTGGCTACCGTATCACGCAAAACAGACAGAGCGCGCGATAAAAGCGGGACAGTTTGTTGCAGGTCAAGAATGTGAATGCTGTTACGCTGGCCGAAAATAAACGGCTCCATGCGGGGATCCCAGCGGCGTGTGTGGTGACCGAAGTGAACGCCTGCTTCAAGAAGTTGGCGCATAGTAAAGCTCGGAAGGGCCATGATAGTCTCCTGTTTTCCGGTTAAGCCTCCATGAGGGAATGCGAAAGACAGAACTCTGCCTTCACCGGACGGAAACGCGGGGATTTTTTACCGCGGCTCCAGCCCTCATGTGTGATATGGGGTGGTAATTACGGGAAAAAGCGATGAATTGCAAGCAGAATAACAGGTATTTATTATCATTAGCTTGCGCTTATTTCACGGAAATCGGTTATGCCCCGAATAGATTTCAGCCGATGCCGCAATTCCCCGCTCAGTTTGAAACGATGCGCAAGCGTGACTTCGATTTCATCAGTACCATTCTGAACAAATAATTTTACCGGGGCCTTGCCGCCGCCATCCTCTTTCAAGCAGGCATGCAGCTCTTCAAGACACCCTTCATGATTTAACCAGATACCAAGGCCTGTTTGCTTTAACGCAATCGCCTCATCAAGACTTTGAACACGTTGCGCCAGAAGCCGGACAGCATCATTTTCCATCCGGGCATCAACTGTGACAAGAACCGGCGCATCACTGCCAAGCAGCGGACGGGCCTCTAGCAACACTTCTGAGAAAAAGGTGGTTTCATACATACCGCCCTTATCCGTAAACTGGACAAAGGCAAATCTATTGCCGCGCGCAGAGACGCGTTCCTGAACGGCGGTTACCTGCCCTGCAAGCTTTAGCCGTTTTTGCTCATGCCCGCGAAGGGCTGTTTCAATGTCTTGCGATCCAATAATCTTAAGGCTTTCAAGCTGTGCCTGATACGCATCAAGAGGATGTGCTGAGAGATAAAGGCCGAGCGCCTCAAATTCACGTGATAGCCGGTCTGAACTTGTCCAATCCGGGCCAGCAGAAAACCGGAATACCGGGTCAGCAACATTACCATCTTCACCGCCAAACAGACTATTTTGATCAGATTCTGCCTCCCGCCGGTAGAAATCTGCTTGCTGGGTAAGCTGATCAAGGCACTCAAACATCTGTCGGCGGTTATCTTGCAAACTATCAAAAGCGCCGGCTTTCACAAGATTTTCAAGCTGACGTTTATTACTACCTTCACGCGCCAATCTTTTGGCAAGATCCCCAAGCGAACTAAACAGGCCGTTTTCCCGGCGTTCAGCTGCCAGACGGGCCATCGCCTCAGAGCCGACATTTTTCACCGCTCCCAGAGCATATCGAATGGAAAGAGGCTTATCGGCAGGGGCTTCAACACTAAAAGAGGCTTCTGAATAATTAATATCCGGCGCGAGTACTGGAATTTTCTTATATAAGCATTCTTGGCGAAACACTGCGAGCTTTTCGGTATTGCCTGCATCAAGCGCCATTGATGCTGCAATAAATTCTACCGGATAATTTGCCTTCAGCCATGCCGTCTGGTAGCAGACCAGCGCGTAGGCTGCTGCGTGAGATTTATTAAAGCCATATCCGGCAAAAGAGGCGATTTGCTCAAAAATACTTGAAGCAAGTGTGGCACTAATATCATTCTGCTCCGAGCCACTGACAAATGTCTGCAGCTGCTGGTCCATCTCTGCCTGATCTTTTTTCCCCATCGCACGGCGCAATATATCAGCCCCGCCAAGCGTATAACCTGCAAGGTCCCGAGCGGCCTGCTGAACCTGCTCCTGATAAATCATAATGCCGTAGGTCTCTGATAATATCGGCTCAAGCAGGGGATGCATATATTCAACCGGTTCACGCTCATGCTTACGGCTGATATATGTTGGAATATTTTCCATTGGACCGGGGCGATACAGCGCCACAACCGCAATGATATCTTCAAATCTATCTGGCTTCAGCCCCCGCAGCACGTCGCGCATGCCACTTGATTCCAGCTGAAACACGCCAACCGTATCGCCTTCAGCAAGCATGTCATATGTTTTAGCGTCATCAAGCGGGATAGCATTAATATCAACCGTAGTATCCCGCCGTGCCAGCAATTCAACAGCCCGCTGGATCACAGTCAGCGTTTTCAGCCCCAGAAAATCAAATTTTACCAGCCCGACCTGCTCAACAGACTTCATATTAAACTGGGTCACAGGCATATCAGAGCGCGGGTCACGATAAACAGGGACAAGCTCAGGCAACGCCCGGTCAGCGATTACTAGGCCAGCTGCATGGGTTGAGGCGTGACGATACAGGCCTTCAAGACGCGTTGCTGTGGTGACAAGATGGGCGACCTGCTCATCTTCCTCCACCATGGCTGATAATTCGCGTTCTGATTCAAGTGCTTCTGAAATTGTTGTCGGTTTTGCCGGATTGTTAGGGATAAGCTTTGCTATCCTATCAACCTGTCCATAGGGCATATCAAGAACGCGGCCAACATCACGCAATGCAGCGCGGGCCTGAAGCGATCCGAAGGTAATAATCTGTGCAACGCGCTCCTGACCGTATTTTTCCTGCACATAGCGGATAACTTCCTCGCGCCGCTCCTGACAGAAATCAATATCAAAATCCGGCATGGAGACACGTTCTGGATTCAAAAATCGTTCAAACAGCAATCCCCAGCGTAACGGGTCAAGATCAGTAATCAGCAATGCCCAAGCAACAACCGAGCCAGCACCAGAACCACGGCCCGGCCCAACTGGTATTTCTTTATCTTTTGACCAGCGAATGAAATCCGAAACAATCAAAAAATACCCCGGAAACCCCATCTCAATAATGATATCAAGCTCTACGGCAAGCCTGTCAAAATATGGTTTCTTTGCCGCATCAGACCCATCAAAATAGTCTGAACCAGCCAGATGAGTAAGGCGCTTTTCTAGCCCGTCTTCTGAGAGCTGGCGTAATGCTGCTGCTTCATCATCTGCGCCAGTTGAGGGCAGAATTGGTTTGCGCCGGCTCACAACAAAACTACACCGCCGCGCAATATGAAGCGTATTCTCCACGGCTTCGGGTATATCGGCAAACAGAGCAACCATTTCTGCCGCCGTTTTAAAGCGATGATGGGGGGTAAAACCATTATCAGCCATGCTGGCAAGCCGCTCAGAGTTTGCAATACAAGTCAGCACACGGTGCGGGCCAAACATGTCTTCTGTTTCAAAATGACAATCATTTGTTGCCACAAGGCGGACATCTGTTGCATCAGCTATCTCGAGCAAGACTGGCTCGGCACCGCGTTCACCAGCAAGACCATGGCGTTGCAGCTCAACATAAACACGGTCGCCAAACATATCTTTCAGACCTGTCAGTCGCTGAAGTGCGAGGTCGCGTTGACCATGGGCAGCAGGTTGCCCGATAAAGCCGCCCCTTGCGCCGCCGGACAACAGGATCAGACCAGCAGAACGAGCCGCTAATGCTGCAAGTGGAATGACAGGCTGAGAGGCAGGGTCGGTTGCTAATAGCGCGTCTGAGACTAACTGACTTAAATGGATATAGCCGGCTTCTGTCTGGGCAAGCAGAACAACATTCCCCTCACCTCTTTCATCAGAAAGGGCAACAGAAACACCAATCAGCGGTTGAACACCATAATCAAGCATTTTCTGCGAGAACTCAAATGCACCAAACATATTAAAACTGTCGGTAATCGCCAGCGCAGGCTGGTTATCTGATGAAGCAAGCTTTGCAAGCTCACTAATCCGCAATGTACTTTCAGATAAGGAATAGGCGGAATGAACGCGTAAATGAATGAACGGCGCGTAGCTCATGATCCTGACCTGACTATCCTGCCCTGGCTAATGGTTAGAATATCATCCATCTGTTCAGCAAGAAGCTGATTATGCGTCACAATAAGGGCTGCTGTCCCTGTACCGCGCACAATGCGGCTCAGCGCGTCAAACACAATTTTTGCAGTTTCGGGGTCCAGATTTCCTGTTGGCTCATCTGCCAGCAGAATATCAGGCGCATTTGCCACCGCGCGCGCAATGGCAACACGTTGCTGCTCTCCGCCCGACAATAAGCCGGGGCGATGATCAGTCCGTTCCTCAAGACCAACCATAGCCAGTAAGGCAGTGGCCCGCTCATCAGCTTTTTTGTAAGTGAGACCGTTTAGCATCTGCGGAATGATAACATTTTCACGTGCCGAGAATTCAGGAAACAGCCGATGAAATTGAAACACAAACCCTATCTGTTGCCGGCGTAACATTGTGCGCTTTGCTTCTGATAATTGGGCTGTTCTGACGCCGCCAACGACCACATCGCCGCTATCAGGCCGTTCAAGAAGCCCTGCCATATTCAGCAATGTGGTTTTGCCAGCTCCTGACGGCCCAATAAGGGCTGTCATGCGGCCAGCTTCAAGACTAAGACTTGCCTTATTCAACACATTGATACGCCGGCCGCCTTGCACGAAATGGCGCTCAACATCTACCAGCTGCAACACAGATGAAGACTTACTCATAGCGCAACACCTCAGCTGGTGCGACATGCGCTGCCCGCCACGCCGGATACAGACTGGCAATAAAGCTCAACACAAGCGCCATCACAACCACCATACTGACTTCAAAGGGGTCAACAACAGCCGGTAATTTTGATAGATAGTAAATTTCTGCCGAGAATAATTCGGCGCCTGACAGCGATTCAATACCGCTTTTGATATTATCGATCTGCCAGCAGAATATCAGCCCAAGCAGTGAGCCTGCCAAAGTTCCAACAGCCCCTATACTAGCGCCGGTAATCAGAAAGACGCGCATAATCAGACTACTACTTGCCCCGAGTGAGCGCAGAACAGCGATATCCGCATTTTTCGACCGCACCAGCATAATCATTGATGAGACAATATTGAATGCCGCAACAAGAATAATGAGCGTCAAAATCAGGAACATGACATTGCGTTCAACTTTCAAGGCGTTCAAAAATGAAGCATTGCGTTCCTGCCAGTCAAACACCCTATATTTTGCGCCAAGCTGAGATTTAATAATATTGGAGACCGCCGTGATTTTTAGCGGGGCTGATGAATAAACCTCAAACCCTGAAACAATATCGCCTGTATCAAAAAACAACTGTGCGACATCTAACGGCATGAAAATAAAACTACTGTCATATTCATGCATGCCGACTTTGAAAATACCGCCGACCTTAAAGCTTCGCCGTAGCGGCACTGTACCAAAGGCTGTCACACGGCCCTTTGGCGAAAGCAACGTTATGGTATCGCCCAGCTTCAGGCGGAAGGTAAAGGCCATTGTCTCGCCGATAAGCAGAGCGCCATCATCTCTGAACGCCGCAATTGCATTCTCATCAAGGGACTCCCAAAGCGGCTTGCGGACAGCAAGATCAGACCAGGACACGCCGCGCACAACAGCCCCGCGCGCCTGATTATTGGCATTTACCATAACCTGACCCTCAATTTGCGGGGTTGCAGCAATGATAGTCGGCATCTCAGATAACCGCAGCGCTAGCTTATTATAATCCTTAATGCCGCCCTCAACAGAGCTAACACCCAAATGTCCGTTCAGCCCTAAAATTCTGCCAATAAGCTCTGCGCGAAATCCGTTCATCACAGACATCACAATAATCAGGGTTGCCACCCCAAGCGTAATGCCAGCAAGTGAGAACCACGCAACAACAGAAATAAACCCTTCAGCGCGGCGCGCACGGATATATCGAAAAGCAAGTAGGCGTTCAATCGGGCTGAATATCATCAGTTATTATTATACCCTTCTGGTATGAGGTAAGTCTAAGTTTCATCAGCGTGCCTCACAGCATAGCTGACAGGTAAGATTATGATTACCCAAATTGTTCTAAAAGATGATTAAGGGCAGATTCAGGCGAAAGTTCGACCGTCTCGCCAGTCCGGCGGTTTTTAAGCTCAACATGGCCGGCATCAATGCCGCGCGGGCCAACAATAATCTGCCATGGCAATCCTATCAGATCCATACTGGCAAGCTTTGCACCGGGCGATTCAGAACTATCATCAAGCAGGATATCATTGCCAGCTTGTGTCAGCTTCTCATAAAGCATTTCACAGACGGGATCTGTTTTTGCATGGCCCGCCTTCAGATTAACAATCGCAGCATCAAACGGGCTCACTGACGCAGGCCAGATAATACCGCGCTCATCATGACTGGCTTCGATAAGCGCCCCAACAAGGCGCGAGACACCAATACCGTAGGAGCCCATATGCACGTCAATATCCTTGCCGTCAGGCCCTGACACTGCTGCCCCCATTTTAGCCGAATATTTGGTCCCGAAATAAAAGATGTGTCCGACTTCAACACCGCGGCGCGTCAACAGGTCTGCGTCCGCCACAGAACAGGTTGCCGGATCATGCATTTCATCTGTCTTGGCATAAAGCGAGGTAAAGCGCTCCACAATAGGCTCTAAATCATCTTGATAGGATATATCTGTAACCAGAGTGGTGTTTTCCCATTCTTTATCGAAAAACACGCCGCTTTCACCCGTATCAGCCAGAATAATGAACTCATGGCTCATATCACCGCCAATAGGCCCAGTATCAGCTTCCATCGGAATAGCTGTTAGTCCCATACGCTCAAATGTCTTCAAATAGGCAACAAACATTTTATTATAGGCAATACGCGCTGCTTCTTTGGAGACATCAAAGGAATAAGCATCCTTCATTAAGAACTCACGCCCTCTCATCACACCAAAACGCGGCCGCACCTCATCTCTGAATTTCCACTGAATATGATATAGATTAAGCGGCAGCGATTTATAACTGCGCAAATGCGAGCGGCAGATATCGGTGACCTGCTCCTCATTTGTCGGCCCATAGAGCATATCGCGGTCATGCCTGTCCGTAATCCGGAGCATTTCGCGGCCATAATCATCGTACCGGCCAGATTCTTGCCATAATTCAGCAGGCTGTATCGTTGGCATCTTGATTTCAAGAGCGCCTGAACGGTTTTGCTCTTCGCGCACAATCTGTTCGATTTTTTCCAGCACTTTTAAGCCAAGCGGCAACCAGCTATAAATACCAGCACTTGATTGCTGTACCATACCAGCACGGAGCATTAATCTATGGGAGGCAATCTGTGCTTCTTTGGGATTTTCACGAAGGACAGGCAAGAAATACTGACTAAGGCGCATATAATAAAAACCCTTATTTAGGAGCAGACTGAAGATGTGCTTTTGCATACCTGCCCCCGGGCTCTCGTGAGCCGGGATTTTTATCAGGAATACTGAGCCTACTTTAGGCTAATTCACCTGCTAAGAGCAAGCCTCCCGCACAGGCTTGTTAGGGCAAGAAACAAGATTATGAAGCACTTATCATCCTTATCCCCTATAAGCTTCCACCCGCCAATGGCCGGCCTTTCCCCAGTGACTTGCATGTGCCCTGCTAATTCATCTAGAATAGAGGTCATTTTGTTTCCTACCCCCTCCTCTTAGGACTTTGCTGCCATGTCTCATGATACGAACCGCCCTCAGTTTCCAGGAACACGTCTGCGCCGCCTGCGCAGTTCTGCTGGAATTCGCGATATGGTGCAGGAAACCCGCCTTACAGTATCAGACCTTATCTGGCCGCTTTTTGTTGTTGAAGGCGATAAGGTAGAAGAGCCTATTGCATCGCTTCCAGGGGTATCCCGTTATTCAATTGATATGATTATAGAACAGGCCCGCTATGCGCTACGCCTTGGCATCCCCGCGATTGCGCTGTTTCCGCGCACCCCAGATGCGCTAAAAGACGCGCACGGGACTGAGGCGCTTAATCCTAACAATCTTATCTGCCGCGCTGTGCGGGCGGTCAAAGCAGAATGCCCAGATATTTTATTATTATGCGATGTTGCTCTAGACCCTTACACAGATCATGGCCATGACGGTTTGCTGGACGGCGCAAAAGTGCTGAATGATGAAACAGTAGCAGCGCTTGTTGAACAAGCCCGCACCTTGGCAGAGGCAGGATGTGACATTATTGCGCCATCAGATATGATGGATGGCAGGATTGGCGCTATTCGGGCCATGCTGGAATCAGAAGGTCATACAGATATGATGATCATGTCCTATGCTGCTAAATTTGCATCTGGCTTTTACGGGCCGTTCAGAGATGCGGTTGGCGCGGGGCGCAAGCTTGGCGGGGAGGGCAAAAAAACCTACCAGATGAACCCTGCCAACCGCGATGAAGCGACCCGTGAAGTGCTGATGGATATTGATGAAGGCGCCGATATGGTAATGGTCAAACCGGGCATGCCTTATTTGGATATTGTGCGTGATATCTGTAATGCGACAACCGTACCCTGCTTTGCCTATCAGGTATCAGGTGAATATGCGATGTTACGGGCAGCAGGTCAGAATGGCTGGCTTGATGAAGACATCGTTGTCGAAGAAGCTCTGCTTGCTTTCAAGCGGGCTGGTGCAAGCGGCATTTTAACGTATTTTGCACCTGTCATCGCTGAAAAAATTCACGCCCGCGCTCAGCGATAACAGGCAAAAAGCGTCGCCTTCTTGGTAACGGCTTAGCTTAAGCTGGCATATGGTTTTTCTTCTAACAACACTGCCTGACGTTGAAAAAAAGAGATGATGATGCCTGAAACGCCTCCCCTGCCAAACGTAACAGCTGATGATATAAGACGCGCGGCTGATTTTCTGGCCCCTCTTATTATTGATACGCCCATGATACAAGCGCCCTCTTTATCGGGTTTGCTGGGCTGCTCGCTTCATCTAAAGCTTGAGAATTTACAATATACCTCCTCTTTTAAGGTGCGCGGCGCCGCTGTTGCTATGGCACAATTAACCGAAGAGCAGAAACAGCGCGGCATTATCACCATGTCAGCAGGTAATCACGCGCAGGCTGTCGCATTTCGCGCCCGTGAAGCAGGCCTCAAAGCAACCATTATCATGCCAAAACAGACACCTTTTGCCAAAGTGGAGAGAACCCGCTCTCATGGCGCAGAAATCATCCTTGCCGGACGGTCGGTAAATGAAGGAGAAGCAACGGTTAAAGCCTATCAAGCTGAACATGGCTCAACCCTTATCCATCCTTACAATGATGTTCATGTCATTAGTGGTCAGGGAACAATCGGCCTTGAAATGCTCACGGCTGTTCCTGATCTTGATGTACTTGTTGTTCCTATTGGTGGCGGCGGGCTGATGTCTGGCATCAGCATTATGGCCAAAGAAATGCGGCCAGATATTACAATCATTGGCGTGCAGGCTGAACTTTACCCTACCATGGCACAGACCATTCGCGGGGATAAGATTATCTGCGGCGGGGAAACCCTTGCCGAAGGGATCGCCATTAAAAGTCCGGGCACACTAACCCATCCCATCATTGCAAAACATGTCGATGATATTGTTCTTGTCTCAGAACAGCATCTGGAATGGGCTGTCGGCACACTTGTTGAAGAACAGCGGATTATTGCCGAAGGTGCAGGGGCTGCCGGAATAGCTGCTATTTATGCGCGCCCCGATTTGTTTGCCGGCAAGCGTGTTGGTGTCGTAATTTGCGGCGGAAATATAGATACCCGCCTCCTTGGCTCAATCCTGAACCGAAATATGATGTCGGATGGCAGGCTTGTGCGGGCCCGTATTGATATTTCTGATGAGCCCGGCATGCTGGCCGGTATTTCTGATGCTATTGGTCAATGCGGCGGTAATATTGTTGAAATCTATCATCAGCGAATGTTCTATGATGTACCGGCAAAGCTGGCAAAAGTAGATGCTGTTATTGATACGCGCGGCACAGCGCATGCCAAAGAAATCGTAAATGCCCTAAAAGAACGAGGCTTTTCAGTCTCTATTATAGATGAGCAAAGTAGCTAGTTACAGGTGCTGTTACGCTGAGCTCTGCCTGCTTTTTCATAGTTTCTGGGTTAAATCAGGTATGGACGTTAATCAAGCTTGCCTAATAGAGATAAATCCATAAAACTTCTGTTATGGATCAACACCCTTATGTTTTTTTACCCAAACCTTTGCGGCTTAATGTAACACGCGCCCATAGTTGCACCTATCTGCCGGATAAGGTTGAGCGACGGCTTGCAGCTGATATCAGCAGCCGGCCTGAATTGCATGATACGCTTGCACAAGCAGGCTTTCGGCGGGTTGAAAACTGGGTTTACAAGCCAGCCTGTCAAGACTGTCAGGCCTGTCAGCCTATCCGGGTTGTATGTTCTGAATTTTCCCAGAGCCGCAATATGAAACGCCTTGCTGCAAAACATGCTGACTTAATAGCAACTGTGCTAGAGGGCCCGCTAACCGATGAGCATTATGACTTGTTTCAGCGTTATCTGACCAGTCGTCATGTAGATGGCCAGATGGGCGGCATGAGCAAGGAAGAATTTTCATCGATGGTTGAAAATTCCCCAATTTCAAGTTTGCTGATTGATTATCGTGATACTGAAGGCGTTTTGCTGGCCTCTGTTCTGGTCGATTTACAGTCGGACGGACTTAGCGCTGTATATAGTTTTTTTGAGCCGGATTGCCCGGAACGATCATTTGGCAGTTTTATCATTCTTGATTTAATCAACAGGGTCCAGCAGTCAGAAGCGCCTTACCTCTATCTTGGCTATTACATCGCTGAAAGCCGCAAAATGTCCTACAAGGCGCGCTATACACCGTTCGAGATATTTCACGGCGGCACGTGGCAGCGTGGCTCATCCTTATAATTTAGGTGAAACGAGCGGGCCGCGGAAAGCCTGTTGGCGGTAATTTACCGGCACTTCCCCGCTTGCCTGTCCATGTTAGCAGATCTGTTTCAGTGCGGGTGCGCCCGCCGCCCATCTGCCATGTTAATCCAGCTTCGCTCTCAAACACCTTGATATCAGCAAGCTCGCCATCCCGGTAACGCTGCAAGATAACACCCTTACCCCGGGTCATTTCTGGTAACTCAGACAGGGCAAAAACAAGCAATCGCCTATTCTGCCCAACAACAGCAACCATATCGCCTTGTGCCGGCACACAAATAACAGCTTTGCCGCCTGCCCCAAGATTTAACACCTGCTTGCCGGACCGTGTTTGGGCAATCGCTGACTGCATATCAACAATCATCCCATGACCGGCGTTTGATGCAACAAGCATTTTTCCAATTCCGCCGCGCATAATAGCAATAATCGAGGCATCTGCCGGAATATCAAGCATCAGAGACAGAGGCTCACCAAATCCACGCCCGCGCGGTAATTTATCACCACTCAAGGTATAGAACCGACCATTTTCTGCCATTAGCAGAAACTTATCAGTCGTCTCACCATGAAGGATAAATGCCGGCCCATCTCCTTCTTTGAATTTATAGTCAGCTGTCAGGTCAAGATGGCCTTTCATGGCACGCACCCAGCCCATTTCTGAGCAAATAACCGTGATAGGCTCTTTTTCGGTCAGCATTTCTTCAATGTCGATATCGATCACAGGCGCATCTGCGCAAATCGTACGGCGGACATCTGTTTTCTGGAACAATGCCTTCATCGCTTTTATCTGGCGCGTAATTTCAGTCCATTGAAGTCCTTCTTCACTAACAAGAGAGGCCAACCCAGACTGTTCGGCAATCAATGCATCACGTTCAGACAGCAAACCTTCTTCTTCTAGACGGCGCAATGAGCGGAGGCGCATATCAAGAATAGCATTGGCCTGAACTTCGGTAAGCTCAAACACCCGCATCAACTCATCGCGCGGCGCATCACTATCCCGAACAATCCGAATAACTTCATCAAGATTGAGGAAAACGATAAGGTAGCCACCAAGAATTTCCAACCGATGGGCAATTTTATCAAGCCGGAACTGGCTTCGGCGCAACAGAACTACGCGCCTATGAGCAAGCCATTCAAGCAATGCCTCTTTTAAATTCATCACCGAAGGGCGACCCGTTGAATCAAGGACATTTAGGTTGAGTGAGGCACGCGCCTCAAGTTCGGTCAGTTTAAACAAACTTTCCATCACAGCTTCAGGATTAAGCCGGCGTGTCTTGGGCTCCAGAACAATCCGGATATCTTCGGCTGACTCATCACGAATATCTGCCAGCATTGGCAGTTTTTTTGCCATCATCATTTCTGCCATACGCTCGATCAGGCGTGACTTCTGCACCTGATAGGGAATTTCAGTAATGATAATCTGCCATCCGCCGCCTTTTTCCTTCTCGACCTCCCAGCTTGCTCTTACCCGAAAGCTGCCCCTGCCCGTTGCATAGCTTTGACGGATTGATTCTGCTGGTTCAACAAGCACACCCCCCGTTGGAAAATCTGGACCTTTTACATAGCCAAGCAGCGTATCAACAGAGGCATTTGGATATTTCACCAGATGCAGCGCCGCATCGCTTAACTCAAGAACATTATGCGGCGGCACAGCAGTTGCCATACCAACAGCAATCCCTTGTGCACCATTTGCCAACAGGTTTGGAAATCCAGCAGGCAACAGCACCGGCTCTTCTGATTCGCCGTCATAAGTAGGCCGGAAATCAATGGCATCTTCATCAATACCATCTAGAAGCAGGCGGGCAACATCTGTCATCCGAGCTTCGGTATAGCGCATGGCAGCCGCATTATCACCGTCGATATTGCCAAAATTCCCTTGCCCATCGACAAGCTGATAGCGCATCGCAAAATCCTGCGCCAACCGGACCATGGCATCATAAATCGCAGCATCTCCATGCGGATGGAACTTACCCATTACATCACCCACAACACGGGCTGATTTTTTATACCCCTGATCCGGGTCGAGCTTTAATTGCCGCATGGCAAATAACAGCCGTCTATGCACCGGTTTCAACCCGTCCCTGACATCTGGCAGGGAGCGTGATGTTATCGTTGAGAGAGCGTAAGCAAGATAGCGCTGGGAGAGCGCTTCTGAAAAAGCTGTCTTGGAAATGTCGTCTCCGAGAAGGCTTTCATCTGACATAGTACCCAAATCCTTTTTGTCGTGTCGGGAACAGTTCCCGGCCAGCTACGATATGATGTCGTTGTTATAGCGTCTGGATACTAAATGTGCCAGTCTCAACCGCGGCGTTGGTAAATCTTGGTGAATAAGCTGAAAAACGCGGCGGCCCAGAAAATGGCCTGTCAGAGACAAACCAGATGAGATTTCAGTATTTGTGACAACAGCGCCTCCTAATAAGGCAGGCAATACCAGCATTCTGTCTGCAAACGCGCCAACCGAAGCGCGGCCAACAGCACAGCCACTTCGAGGGCTAACATAAATAAGCTCATCTGCTGTGCCGCTTACCGCGCAGCGATCAAGCTCCAACCCGAAGCCCAATATCGTCAGCAGCCCTGCTTCCCAGCGAATATAGTATGCAAGCCATGTATCATCATCCTCACTCAAGGAAATGATTTCAAGCAAAGCAATCGTAGCATCAAATAAATTTGAATGAGGCTCACGTTCAGGAATGCCAGCATTTATGAGCGCGCAGCATGAAGCGATTGCAGCAAGCTTAAGCGGGTCATCAAGACAGGCTGCCGGCGCACTACGCTCAAGCTCCATCCGGAATGTGCCGAGCTGGCCCTCAAGACGCGCCTGCCAGTCTGTCGCAACAAGATTACCAAGCTCCAACATACCTTTTTTAGAGCGCGAGGCAGCTGCATGAACAAGACCGGCATGCCGGCCATAGGACTGGCTTAGGACAGTGACAACCGCATTAGATTCACCATGCGGACGCCTTTCGAGAATAAGCGCCGTGTCCGACCATTCAGGCATCGAAATTCAGGTCCCAATCTGCATAGCGCTCTTTATCATCCATCCAGTCTTTACGATATTTAACATGGGTAAGAAGATGGATGCGCCTATCGAGCGCCTCTTCAAGTTCAAGCCGCGCTGATTGCCCAATCCGGCGCAGCGTCTGCCCGCCCTTACCAAGCACAATACCGCGATGACCTTCGCGAGACACATAAACAGACACCCTGATTTCGGCACTGCCATCCTTTTTTTCTTCCCAGCTATCTGTTTCAACCGTCATTTGATACGGCAATTCCTGATGTAGGTTCAAAAATAGTTTTTCGCGCAACACTTCGGCCGCAAGCAGGCGTTGCGGTAAATCGGATAAATCTTCAGGATCAAACAAATAAGGGCTGAGTGGCATCTTTTCTGCGAGCCAGCTTTTGACATCCTCAACACCATGCCCATATTCTGCCGAAACCATAAAGATTTTTTCAAAATCATATTCATCTGACAATGCTTTGGTGCGGGTCAGTAACTTTTCCGGTGTTGCCAGATCTGTTTTATTTAATATCAGAGAGACTGTTAGTTTTTGTTCTTTGATTTTGGCAAGAATAGCCAGCGTATCATCATCGATGACTTTACGGGCGCAATCATGCAGCAATAACAACACATCCCCATCATCTGCCCCTTGCCATGCGGCATGCACCATAGCTCTGTCCAGCCGGCGTTTGGGAGTGAAGATACCAGGGGTATCCACAAACACCATCTGCGACGTCCCCTTCATGGCAATGCCGCGAATACGGCTACGGGTTGTCTGAACCTTAGGTGTTACAATCGATACTTTTTGACCGACCATCTGGTTCATCAATGTTGATTTACCGGCATTTGGTGGGCCGATAAGCGCAACAAAGCCAGATCGTGTCTGCGTATTATCCATCACAACATTCCCTTTTATTCATGAGATATTATTACCCTTTTGTAAGATTAGAAAGCAGGTTTCGAGCGGCATCCTGTTCGGCTATTTTGCGTGACAGGCCCTCTCCTTGCGCTTTATGAACGCCATTCAGAACCACTTCTACACTAAAATATAGTGCATGATCGGGGCCCTTCTTTTCCAGAATATTGTAAGCTGGCAACCCAAGCTGGCGGGCAGCTGCCCATTCTTGTAATGCTGATTTAGGGTTTTCGTTCCGGTCATCTGGAACAGCATCATCAAAAACCCAATGGGTGAGAACAAATTTTCGCGCCGCCGCCATACCGCCATCAAGATATAAGGCTGCAATAATGGCTTCTGCAACATCGCTTTGAACCGATGCCCGCTCATGAACATCACCGATGCCATCTGCCAGAATAAATGATGGCAGGCCAACACCAACAGCAATTTTGGCAAGAGCGCCCTCTTTGGCTAACGGATGGTAGCGTTTGGTAAGCTCGCCCTGATCAGCATCAGCAAATTTGTGATAAAGCGTCTCACTTAAGATAAGGGCAAGCACCTTATCGCCCAGAAATTCGAGCCGCTCATAAGAATATTCATCTGCCCGTAACGAGCGATGCGTTAACGCCAT
>DGJU01000085.1:53310-83536 GCA_002387605.1 Alphaproteobacteria bacterium UBA4588
GCAGAATTATCATGACTGAAGAACAGGAATTTGGCTCTGCCAATGAAATTTTCAACGGGAACAAACCCAACTGAGCGTGAGCGGCTATCGCGTGAATTATCACGGTTATCACCCATCATAAAGTAATGCTTGTCTGGCACTGTAAAAACAGCCGTATTGTCAAATAGCTCGTTATCACTGACTTCTTGTATCATATGCGGGACACCGCCGGGCAAGGTCTCCATATAGAGATTTGTCTGTATCTGACGGGTGCCATATTTATATAAACCATTACCCACCAGCCGGCGCGTTACGGGGGCCTCATTAATATGAAGCACACCGTCAATAACTTGTATTTTATCACCCGGCAGGCCAACAACCCGCTTGATATAATCAACAGCCGTATCAGATGGTAGGCGGAACACAGCAACATCGCCGCGCTTAGGGTTTTCAGCAAATAAACGTTCTGATATCGGGGCTACGCCAAACGGGAATGAAAAGCGGGAATATCCATAGGATGATTTGGATACGAACAGATAATCACCAACCAGAAGCGTTGGCACCATTGAGCCTGACGGAATGTTAAACGGCTCTGCAACAAAAGAGCGAAACCCAATAGCAATCACGCCAGCAACAAGCAATGTGCGAATAGTCTCTCCCCAACCAGAATTTGAACCACCTGATTGTGATGATGATGATGTTTGTTTCATGCTGCTCTCTGACTATGGGGTTCGTGGTCCATCATGGTGACAGGATACGAATAAGTTAGATGTCTTAGTATGCCGCTTATAAATCACAATAACAAATCAGCTTCAAGTGTTGCCCAGCCAGATAAATGAAGCGGCGGTCATTTACCTGTTATAGATGAGACAATAACAAACGCTGAGGCCAGTCCACCATCATGTGATAATGACAGATGAAGGTGCGGTGTTGCACCATCTGCTACCAAGCTCATAAGACCATCATGACACCCACCATTCAGTGACAAGACAGGCATGCCTTTATGTCCGGTAAGGATTTCAGCATTACGCCAGCTCATCTTGGTTTGATCGGCCGCATTCAAAGCTTTATAAACAGCTTCCTTGGCAGCAAACCGCCCCGCTACATAGGTTGCAAGATGAGCGCGTGTGCTTGCTTCGGCTTTCTCAGCCTCAGTGCAAATCCGTGACAAGAACCGGTCAGCATGCGTCTCTAATATGTTCTGGATACGCGTGATACTGCAAATATCGTGGCCGATACCCAGTATAACGCCCTGTCCGAGACCAGCTGGCATAATCACGCGCTCTTTTCCGGGCGCGCATCATCCATTAAGCGGCGCATGGTAGAAAGGGCGTCCGGCAGCCCTGAGAAGACAGCAGCGCCAATCAGAAAATGTCCAATATTCAATTCTACCATCTGCTGAATAGCAGCAATATCAGAGACATTTTCATAATTAAGGCCATGACCTGCATGAACTTCAAGACCAAGCTTGTCTGCATAATGAGCTCCGTCGCGTAGCAACGTTAGATGCGCGGCACGCTCAGCCCCGCTAGCATCACAATAAGCGCCTGTATGAAGCTCAACAATATCTGCGCCAAGGCCGACAGCTGCTTCAAGTTCGCCAGGAATAGCATCAACAAACAGTGAGACCCGCACACCAGCTGCCTTAAGACGCGTTATAAAGGGGGCAAGACGCGCTTCGTGACCTGTGACGGCAAGACCGCCCTCAGTTGTCAGTTCTGCTCGTTTTTCTGGCACAATACAGGCAGCGTTCGGACGCAGTCTTTCAGCGAGTGAGACCATCTCTTCGGTTGCCGCCATTTCAAAATTAAGCGGAATATCCAGAACCTGCTTCAAGTTGACAATATCATCATCCTTAATATGGCGACGGTCTTCGCGCAGGTGGGCTGTGATACCATCAGCGCCAGACTTCTGCGCAAGCAATGCAGCAGAAACTGGACAGGGATGTGAGCCACCACGGGCATTACGAAGTGTTGCCACATGGTCAATATTGACTCCTAATCTCAGCATATCAGCTGGTTTAGTCATGGGGATGAGACCTCTTCTCAAATGTTTGTTTTTTTATCACCTAATTTTCTTAAGCGGCGCTTTTGACGTAATACCCGCCATCTTATAACGGTGTAATATGTGCTGCCAAAGAAAAAAGGCCAGACCAGAAAAGCTGTCACACTCCCCCCAATAGAAATGGGAATGAATAACGCCAACGCATCACTGCTTTGAGCAAGAACACCGTCAAACTGAAGCGGCATGTCAAACCCAAGATAGGTCAATATTACTTTACCAACCTTATTTGCACTGACCAGAAACACAGGAAAGGTTAGCGGATTACCAACAGCGCTGCCGATTAAGGCTGCGATGACATTACCGCCCAGCGCAACACAAATAGCGCAGGCCAGAATAATATGAAGTCCGATAAATGGCGTAAATGAAATTGCAGCCCCGCAAGCCACCCCGCAGGCGATTGAATAGGGCGTTCCTGGCATCCGCATAATACGCTGCACCAGATAGCTTACAAGACGCGTAAAACCGCGCTTTGGCCAGATAAAGGCACGAAGCTGCTGCAACAGCGATAAAGGAGCACGTCTTCTGAACATAAAACTCTTTTCTCACTTCCTAGATACATCCTACATCTAGGAGCTGAACACGTCATATTAAAGGGAACGGCGGGATACAGACTCTATATATTTGTTCGAGCGAAGAACAGCAATGATCGAATGGATATGTTCAATGTCTTTTACGTCAATATCCACCTGAAAGGTGAAAAAGTTCAATGACCGTTCCGTCAACTGGATATGGGTAATATTGCCAGCCTGCTGACCAATGACGGTGCATAATGCTGCAAGAGCTCCTGGCTCGTTCAGAATGATGGCCTTTATCCGGCCAGCATAACGGCGCCCCTCACCCCTCGGCCAGTCAACTTCCAGCCAAAGCTCGGGTATTTCAACAAATTTTGTTAAGATGGAGCAGTTTTTTGTATGAACAGTCACCCCTTTACCAGTGGTAATGATCCCGATGATTTTATCACCTGGGAGAGGATGGCAACATTTACCAAGCTGAACGGCCATGCCTTCATCAGCGCCGCTTATGCTAAAGAGCGGCTGTTCTTTTGATAATGAGCCAGACACCGCTGGTTTTCTGCCCGTTGCCATTTCGGGGTGGAGACGCTCAAACACATCGCGGGGATGCCGACTTCCGTCTGCCATCAAAGCATAAAGCTCTTCTGGTTTGCTAATCCCAAAGGCAATGACACTATCTGCAATATGCTGTTCAGCAAAAGTAACTTTGCGAAACCTGTATTCACGTTCCAATAATGCTTTACCAATTCGGCTAAATTCTATTTGTTTTTCAACCCGAATGAAGCGCCGAATACTTGATTTCGCGCGGCCTGTGACAACAAACTCTTCCCATTCACTTCTTGGTTTTGCAGCTGGATCAGTAATAATTTTAACCTGATCACCATTTTCCAGTTCGGTTGCAAGCTGACGCCGCTTCTCATTGATAAAGACACCAACACAACGATCGCCAATTTTTGAATGAACGGCATAAGCAAAATCAATCGGGGTTGCCCCTTTAGGCAGGCCAATAAGGTCACCGCGGGGGGTGAAGCAGAACACTTGATCGGCATACATTTCCATTTTTGTATGTTCAAGAAACTCTTGCGGGCCTGTATTAAGCTCCAACAGGCTGATCAATTCGCGGACCCACCTAAACCCTTCAGCTTGGCGCGGTTGCAACGCATCTGTCTGCCGCGCCTTATAATCCCAATGCGCTGCAACACCGCGCTGGGCAATATCATGCATTTCTGGGGTGCGTATCTGAATTTCGATTTTTCGATTCATTGGCCCCAGAACTCCGGTATGAACAGACCGGTAACCATTACGTTTTGGGGTGGAAATATAGTCTTTGAACCGGCCCATCACCATCGGGAATGCCTGATGGATAAGACCAAGAGCGATATAACAGGCAGCATCATCATCAACGATAACGCGGAATGCCATCACATCCGACAGCTGTTCCATCGTAATGTTTTTCGTCTGCATTTTACGCCAGATGGAATAGGATGTTTTCAACCTGCCAGCAACATCGCATTCAATACCGCCTTTAAATATCACATCTGCCAGAATGCGCTGGATATCAGGAATGGTATTTTTATTTTCCGATGTAAGAAACTCTAGCCGTGTCATGATGGATTGGCGCATTTCAGGCTGAAGAATATCAAAACTTAAATCTTCAAGCTCATGCTGGAATTGGGTAATCCCCATCCGTTCAGCAAGCGGTGCAAAAATCTCCATGGTTTCTGTGGCAATACGTTCGCGTTTTTCATGCGCAGAAATTCCGGAAAGAGTCCGCATATTATGCGTTCTATCAGCAAGCTTTACCAGCAGGACACGAATGTCCTTTCCCATAGCAACGACGAGTTTGCGGAAATTCTCAGCCTGTTTGGTATCGATTGACTGAAGCTCAATGCGGGTCAGTTTGGTTACGCCATCAACAAGCTGGCTTACATTGTCACCAAATTTTTCAGACAAGGTATGTAATGAGACACCGCAATCTTCAACCGTGTCATGTAGCAACGCTGTAATCAGGCTTTCAGTATCCAGCCGCATGTCAGCTAGCAGGCAGGTTACTTCTAAAGGATGTGTAAAATAGGGCGCGCCTGTATCGCGGTACTGACCCTTATGAGCCTCCTGACCAAACAAGGCGGCCTCTGATAAACGCGCTAAATCAGGTTTATCAAGATAGGCTTGTGCCTTGTCTTCCAGAACAGAGAAGACACTATCAATCTTTTTAAGATCGGCTTTCGAGTAACCAGATTCATGCGCATCAGGCATGGCGTTAAACATCCCCTAAGTGCTGAAAAACCTAACAGAAGCCCATTAGTGTCGGAGCTTTACTCGTCGCCGTCAAGTGATGAGATATCAACATCTTCGAAGCCAGTTGCTTCGAGTTCAGCGCCAGTACCAACCTGCATACCAGCATCTTCAAATGCTTCTGTATTTGGCAGGCCAATCATTTCAGATAAATCTTCCTGAGCTGTAGCTGATGCTTCATCAGGCGCTGAAATTTCTTCAGCCTGATTTAACCGCTGAAGTGACTTAACCAGTGTTTCCTCAACACGGGTAATATCAATTGTCTCATCTGCTATTTCACGTAAAGCAACAACCGGGTTTTTATCATTGTCACGGTCAATTGTTAGCAATTCGCCTTTTTGGATACCACGTGCGCGCTGCGCAGCCGTAAGCACCAAATCAAAACGGTTCGGAATTCTCTCGATACAATCTTCAACGGTAACGCGGGCCATAAGCGTATCCTTTTTTTAATTATTAGCAGGCGGTGAGCGTTCGAGTTAATACAGCTTTCTTCAGATGAATTCAAGCCTGAAGACGTTTAAGCAGTTTCAAAGTGCCTCAGGACTGATAAAGATGGTGATTAGCCAGCATGCCAGTGCGCGATTGCAGGTGGTCTCTTCTGCTCAGACGGGAGTGCCTCAAGCATATCAGCAATCGTTACCTGAGAGACAGGATGGCGCCAATCAGGGGCAATCTGCGCCCATGGCATTAGCACAAAACTCCGGACTGATAGACGTGGATGGGGCACTGTAATCGTCTCATTATCAATAACAGACTGACCGTATGATAACAGGTCAAGGTCGAGAACACGGGCTTCATTCATTGTTGTTCTGGTACGCCCGAATGAGGCTTCACGCTCATGCAGAATCCGAAGCGTTTCCAGCGCACTAACAGGACTTTCCATTGCCAGCACTGCATTCAAAAAATTAGGTTGATCTGATGCAGGAACAGCCGTGGTAACAAACCAATCAGACCGGCGAATAAGATGAAGAGAGGTTGCAGATAAATGAGCCACAGCATCCTCTAATGCCTCATGAAGACTGCCATAGCCGTCAGGAACAAGATTTGCTCCTATTGCAACAAAGATATTTATTGGTTTAGAGTAATTGACCATGTAGTGAGACACTCCCTTTTCAGGTCAGTATGGTTTTATTGTCATTACTACCATGTAAAAAAGATACGATTTCTATAAAAAATAAATATTAACGTCCATTATAATAAAAATAGTCAGTTTCATGAATTCATTTCACCCAGAAAGATAAAATTTAACCCTCATGTCACCCAAAAATTCTCACTTATCAGAGCGCATTGCACTTTTCATCGACGGCTCAAACTTTCATTCAACAACCAAGCTTCTCAATTTAGAAGTTGATTATTTGAAACTTCTCAGCCTTTTCAAAGAAAAAGGTCAGCTTATTCGCGCCTATTACTATACAGCGCTCCCTGACCAATCTGAGATCTCACCATTGCGAAAACTAACTGATTTTCTTGATTATAATGGATATACAATTGTCTCGAAACAGACAAAGGAATTCACCGATCACGTAACTGGCGAGCGGCGCGTCAAGGGTAATATGGATATGGAACTAGCGCTCGACATGCTAAAAATGTCAAAGCATCTGGACCATGTTTATCTATTTTCTGGTGATGGTGATTTTTGCCGCCTTCTGAGCGAGGTTCAAGATAGGGGGGTGCGGGTAACAGTTGTTTCATCAACACATACTCAGCCAAAATTGATTGCCGATGCATTGCGGCGCAAAGCAGACTCCTTCCTTGACCTTGATGATATTTATGATGAGTTAAGCCGGGGTTAGGTATAGTGCCGGATAATCGCCAAACCCCTTTAGCAGCGCAGCTTGATTTTGTTGCTCCGCAGACCTGCCGGAAATGTTCGCGGCTTGCTGATTTTATCGATAGTCAGCGTATCGCCCATCCAGACTGGCATAATAACCCAGTGCCCTCATTTGGCCCAATAGACGCCCCAGTCCTCATTCTAGGATTAGCGCCGGGGCTGCGGGGCGCTAATGCAACGGGACGGCCCTTTACAGGCGATTTTGCAGGACAGGTTCTCTATGATGCTCTGCTTGCATGCGGATTAGCGGACGGCCCTTACAATGCCCATAAGGATGATGGCCTTACGCTGCGGCAGGTCAGGGTGAGCAATGCTGTAAGATGCGTGCCACCACAAAACAAACCAACCTCAACTGAAATTGCAACCTGCCGGCCCTTTTTATCACAAGAGCTGTCGCAGATGAAAAATTTGCGGCTTATTCTGAGCCTTGGCAGAATTTCACATGAGACCTGCTTGCGGCATTTTGGGCTAAAGCTCTCATCATATCCGTTCTCGCATAATAGCCTGCATACCCTGCCCTCAGGTATAAAGCTGCTAAGCTCATACCATTGCTCACGCTATAACATTCAAACAAAGCGGCTCTCACAAGACATGTTTTTGGCAGTTTGCCTACGCCTGAAACAAGAGGCAGGGCTTATATAATAGCAGGGACATAATCAGCAAGGCCGGGTCAGGAAACAGCCTGTGATACGAACAGAGTGGGGCACTAATTATCGGGCGCGCAGCAACCTGCTTTTCTGACGATCCCAGTCGCGTTGCTTATCAGCTTCGCGCTTATCATGTTTTTTACGGCCCCGTGCGAGACCAAGCTGTAATTTAGCAATGCCTTTTTCTGTGAAATACAGGATAAGCGGCACAAGCGTATAGCCATCACGCCTTATCATACCAAGCAGCTTGTCGCGCTCTTTGCGGCTGACCAGAAGTGGGCGAACGCGTTTGGGTTCGTGATTATCGCGTGATGCTGGGTAAATCGGAATATTGGCGTTAACCAAAACCAGCTTGCCTTTTTCCTCAGCAGCATAGGATTCAGCGATTGAGGCGCGCCCCGTGCGCAAGGATTTAACCTCGCTCCCTCTCAGAATGAGTCCCACTTCAAGCGTGTCTTCAATTTGATAATCATGGCGCGCCCGCCGGTTTTCAGAAACGCGGCCTGAAGTAATCGCTGTTTTACGCGCGCCAGATGAAGATGCTGACATAACTGTTAACGCCTCCTAGCTGGCTTGTCCGTAAACGTTTAGAGAAGTTCTGCTGCTACCAGCGCGTCTTTTACCGCTGCTTTTGAGCTGTCAGAAATCTCACAAAGAGGCAGCCGAGTCGTTGGGCCACAAAGACCCAGCAGAGACGCTGCATATTTTACCGGACCTGGGCTTGCCTCAATAAACAGATCTTCATGCAGCGGCATAAGCTTTTGATGAAGAGCCAGAGCTGTGGCTGTATCACCTGCTGCCCACGCTGTATGAAGCTGAGAACAAAGCGCTGGGGCAATATTACTGACCACAGAAATACAGCCCTGCCCGCCAGCAGCAAGATAGGGCAATGCTGTCGCATCCTCGCCTGAAAGCTGACAGAAGTCAGGTCCAATCAGCGAGCGCAGTTTTGTTGGCCGATAGCATTCAGCTGTTGCATCCTTGATACCGACAATATTGGGATGCTTGGCAAGATTGGCAAGCGTCTCATCAGAAACCCGCACAATAGACCGACCCGGAATATCGTAAATAATAACCGGAATGGATACGGCGTCTGCAACGGCGGTAAAATGCGCGGTTAGGCCAGCTTGGGTTGGCTTATTGTAATAGGGTGAGACAATCAGCACAGCATCTGCCCCGACAGCTTCAGCATGCTGTGAAAGCCGCACAGCTTCAGCCGTACTGTTTGAGCCAGCGCCGGCAATAACAGGAACACGTCCGGCTGCTGTTTTAACGCACATTTCAACAACACGGTCATGTTCTTCATGGCTCACAGTGGGGCTTTCGCCTGTTGTGCCAACCGGAACTAGTCCGTGCGTTCCTTCACTGATCTGCCAATCAACGAGCTTTTCAAACGCTGCCTCATCAAGTTTTTGTTCACTATCAAACGGCGTAATAAGCGCCGTGCAGGAGCCAGAAAAGGGAAGATGAGGATATAAAGATGCTGACATAGCGTCACCTAATGATTTTGATACAGAAAAGAGGATGTAGCGCGATTAGAAATATCACCTAGCCGGCCACTTTATTCAGATGATAAAATAGGCAGAAATAAAACAGAAAACAAGAAATGGTTTTGGACCTTACGCCAAAACTGCCTAAGGTTCATTTTAATGCCTGAACAATAACTGTTTTAACATCAGCTTATGGACCCGTTTTGCACATGACTTCATCACAAACAACACCTTCACAGGCTGACTTAGCCGAGACTGTAACAATTCATGATATCAAACGCGCGGATGCCGCTATTCGCCCAGCAGTTCTTGAAACACCTCTGCTAACATCAGACCGGTTAAATGCTGTGCTTCCGTTTGATCTGTATCTGAAAGCAGAAAGCTTGCAACGAACAGGCTCCTTCAAATTTCGCGGCGCCTACAATGCTGTCTTTGGTCTGGATGACCCAGATCAGGCTGTTATTGCTTTTTCCAGTGGCAACCATGCGCAAGCTGTCGCCCTTGCGGCAAAATTAGCCGCTCGTCATGCCACCATCATTATGCCCAAAGATGCGCCAGCTGCTAAAATTGAAGCAACAAAATCTTATGGCGCTGAGGTTGTCCTTTATGACCGTTACACTGAAAGCCGCGAGGAAATTGGCGCTCACTACGCCAAGCAGACAGGCGCAAACCTGATTAAACCTTATGATGATGTCAGAGTTATTGCAGGCCAAGGCACAGCAGGGTGCGAAATTGTGCGGCAGAGTGAGGCCCTGTCACTTACCCCAGACACCTTTATCAGCTGTTGCGGTGGTGGCGGATTGATAGCCGGAACAGCCATCGCCCTATCTGATAGTTTCCCTGATATTACGCTTTATTCAGCCGAGCCTGACAAGTTTGATGATACAGCTCGGTCTCTTGCTGCTGGAAAGCGGCTTTCCAATGAGCCAGATGCACGTTCACTTTGTGATGCTATTGTTACCCCAATGCCGGGCGAAATCACCTTCCCCATCAACCAGAAGCTTCTCGCTGGCGGGCTGAGCGTCTCAGATGAAGACGCGTTGCGGGCCATGCATGTTGCTGCCACCTATCTGAAGGTTGTCATTGAGCCGGGCGGCGCTGTTGCGCTTGCCGCCGCACTAGCAGATGAGTTTGTGGCAAAACAGGCGCACGCAGAACGCCGCCAGACCATCATTGTTATCGGATCTGGCGGTAATTGTGATGAGGCAATGATGGCACGGGCTCTCACCACGCCCCTACCCGATTATCTTAGTAGCTGATTAGCTTCGCATCCGGCTTGAATTTGAATCAAAGAGCGGCTGTTTCTGCATGCGTGCGTCCAGAAACTCTGCCAACAATTCTAGTGACCAGCCCTCTTCTTCATCTGCAAGTTCTGTTTTCACATACCCCATGGCAACAGACACACCAGACGCATGGGCAAATCCGCCAGACGTTACAAAGCCTGCAACCTCTCCGTTGTGAAAGAGCGGCTCATCACCAATCACATCAGCATCCTTGGCTGACACAATAAAACTGCGCAATCTGTAGGTGCCACCGCCTGCCGTCTGAACAGCATGTGCGGCCGTCTTACCAATGAAATCAGCGTCTTTATCAAAGGCAATAAACCGGTCAAGCCCTGCTTCTACCGGATAATATATCGGGCGATATTCACGCCCCCAACTGCCAAAGTTTTTCTCTAGTCTCAGTGCATTAAGGGCGCGCATGCCGAACAGCGTGATATCAAAACGCTCACCTGCCGTCATCAAAGTTGTAAATAGGGTTCGCAAATATTCAGGCTTTACCCAGATTTCATATCCCAGATCGCCTGTATAGCTTACCCTGCCAACAAGGGCGGGCACCATGCCGATATCTATATCAGCAATCGCCATAAAGCCCATCGCATCGTGGCTCACATCAGCGCGGGTTACTGATGCAAGAACCTCACGGGCATGCGGGCCAGCAATGGTAACCCCAGCAAGGTCTAGCCCCAAAGACCTGATAGCCACATCTCTTGCTGTGGCGCTCGGCTTTGGTAAATGGTCCTGAAACCATCGCATATGATAGGATTCAGCAATTCCAGACCCGATAATCAAGAACCGGTCCTCAGCCAAACGGGCAAGCGTGAAATCGCCAATGATACGACCATCATCTTTCAGCATTGGGGCAAGTGTCATTTTGCCAATCGCAGGAATTTTGCTGGCAAGCAGCGTATCGAGCCACTCTGCGGCTCCGTCACCCGTTACTTCATATTTGGCAAACCCTGAAATTTCACATAACCCAACACTGTTTCGCACAGCAATCGCTTCTGCGCCAACAGGACCAAAATCAGTTGACCGGCGCCATGAAAACTCTTCACTCACACCCTCAGGCGCATACCATAATGCTGTTTCGACCCCATAACTTGCGGCAAATTGCGCCCCTTTGGAAGCCAGAATATCATAAAGCGGGGTTGTGGCATGCGGACGGGCCGCCTGTAGCTCTTCATTTGGATAACGGATAGAAAAGCGGCGCGAATAATTTTCACGCACACGGGCATTTGTATAGGCCATGGTTGCATAGTCACCAAAACGGCTCACATCCATTGCCCATACATCAAAGCCGGGATCGCCATCAACAATCCAGTTTGCCAGAGCAAGTCCAACGCCGCCACCTTGGGAAAACCCAGCCATCACAGCACAGGCTGACCAGTAATTTGTCATGCCCTTGATTGGCCCAACAAGCGGATTACCATCCGGCGCAAAGGTGAAAGGACCATTGATGATTTTCCGGATACCTGCATTCTGGAACGCTGGGAAATGCTCAAACCCAACTTCAAGAGAGGGCGCAATCCGGTCAATATCTGGCTCCAGAAGTTCATGCCCAAAATTCCATGGTGTATCATGTTCTGACCAGACACGGCAGGCCTTCTCATAGGTCCCCATCAACATCCCGCCGCGTTCCTGACGCAGATAAAGCTCACCGTCAAAATCGACGGCATGTAACATCTCGATACCTTCTTTTTCGTTAAATTCGGCTACTTCTGGCATATCTTCTGTGAGTAAATACATATGTTCCATAGCAAGAACAGGCAGCTCAAGCCCGACCATCCGGCCTACTTCACGTGCCCAGAGGCCACCTGCATTCACCACATGTTCTGCAATGATGCTGCCTTTATTTGTCGTAACATGCCATGTACCATCCGGCGCTTGGGATAAAGCCTCAACCTTTGTCTGGGTTTCGACCTGCGCGCCTTGCTTGCGGGCTGCTTTGGCATAAGCGTGGGTGACACCATAGGGGTCGCAATGCCCTTCGATTGGATCATAGAGCGCGCCAACAAACTGTGACGGGTCAAGCAATGGCATTAGTTCTGCGGCACGCTCAGATGAGATAATCTCAAGATCGTCCATACCAAGATATTTTCCCTTAGCATAAACGCCTTGTAGCCAGTCAAAGCGCTCTTGGGTTGCTGCCAGCATAACACCGCCAGTCATATGCAAGCCGATATCCTGACCGGACAGCTCTTCGATTTCTTTATAAAGGCCAATCGTATATTGCTGTAGCTTTGCAACATTCGGATCGCCATTAATGGTGTGCATCCCGCCAGCAGCGTGCCATGTCGAGCCTGAGGTTAAATCAGACCGTTCCAGCAGAACAACATCCTTCCAGCCCTTTTTTGTTAGGTGATAGAGGATAGAAGCGCCAACAACACCGCCCCCAATTACAACAACACGCGCCTGAGAAATCATCTTTTATCCGCTCCAAGTTATCATCTTATACTTATATGCTCTTCATTCACTTCTTAGCGTGGCTACCTGCTGGCGCCGTCTAAAAATCAGTTGGCGCACCACCTTCTTCTAATCGCCGCGCAACAAAACTATCTAGCTCTTCTGTGAGCGCTGCATCAAGTGGCGCAGGCTCAAATTCATTCAAGATAGTTTTATACTGCACCGAGGCACGCTGATGCGTCCAGAGGGCACCTGCTTCCTCCCACGCTTCGTAATTCGACCAATCTGATAGAAGCGGGCTGTAAAAGGCATCCTTATACCGGCTTTGCGTATGCTCTGCGCCAAAGAAATGACCGTCCGGGCCAACCTCTTTAATTGCATCAACTGCTAGATCGTCTTCTGTAACAGAGATCGGTTTTTGGGTGTAGATGACCTGCTGTAGCATCTCACAATCCATCACAAACTTCTCAAAAGACGCTGACAGACCGCCCTCCAACCAGCCTGCGGAATGGTAGATAAGGTTTGCATGGCCGGAGGTTGCGCCGTGAAGTGAGAATGCTGACTCCCACACTGCCTGCCCATCAGGCGCGTTCGAGGCATTTGCGTTTGAGCCGCGCCACGGCAGATTATAGCGCCGCGCCATCTGACCTGATATCTGCATAGCCCGTACATATTCAGGTGTGCCAAACGCAGGCGCACCTGTTTTCATGTCAACATTGCTGGTGAACGCCCCATAGATAATAGGTGTTCCGGGGTTAATTTCCTGAAGCAGGGCAATGGCTGCAAGTGTTTCGGCATTCTGCTGCACAATAGCCCCAACAATCGTAACAGGTGCCATTGCGCCTGCAAGTGTAAATGGGGTTATCACAACAGGCTGGCCCAGCCGCGCCATGCGCATTGCGCCATCTAGCATGGGATAATCATGTTTGAGCGGTGATGATGAATTAATATTGGTGAAAAGCCGCGGTGTTTTATAAAATTCGTCTGCTGGCAGGCCCGAAGCAATACGGATCATCTCCATGCCATCCTCAACCCGTTCTTTACCGAGCGAATAGACATGAATAACCTTATCAGACAGAGTAAGCGCATCATAAAAGCAATGTAGGTGACGCACTGATGCGTGCAAATCCATTGGCTCAACCGGATAGCCGCAAATTGTATGAAGGCAGTTATAGGCTTGGGTAAGTTTAATCAGGTCCTGATAATCTTTGCGGGTGCCGGGACGCCGTCCCTTATCAAGATCCATGACATTTGGCGGCGAAGCAACCTGCCCGAAACAGAAATTACGCCCCCCGATTGTAATAGCTTTGGTGGCATTGCGCGGGGTTATGGTGAATTCTGACGGCGCATGGGTCAGTTTGCTGGCAACCCACTGCCTATCCATCTTTACATTCTGGCTTTGTTCATCAACATCACATCCAGCTTTCCTTAAAACATCCAATGCCTCTTCATTCAGAAACTGGATACCAATTTTTTCTATCACATCCAGACTTGCCTGATGGATGGCCTCTATTTCATCATCAGAAACAGCACAAATTGGTGGGTCAGTATAAGATGGCGGCTCCCAAGGAAGCTGTCCGGCAAGAGCCGAGCGAACACGCCCTTTGTTAAGCTTTTTTTGGGCCGAACGCCGCATGGCTACCATTTCCTTTCATATGATTACGTAAAACGCTATCGGGTGTTAGCATCAACACTGTTTCAAACTGGACAATAGCTTGTCCATTGCCGCCTTATTTCAGAGGCGTTGGGAAAAATAGAAAAAACAGGTTCGAAACCGGAATAGTATGATTTTTATCTGTCCATACAGTAAGGTTCTGATAATGATGACACCTTTTACCTGTTAAAGATTTTGATATGCTTCATCTCATTTTAGGCGGTCGCCGCTCTGGAAAAACAGCCTTTGCGGAACGATGTGCCCGCACAGCCTGCCCCGATGGCACAGTGCCGCTCTATATTGCAACAGCAGAAGCCTTTGATGATGAGATGTCTGAGAGGATAAAAGCTCATAAAACCAGTCGCGGTGATGCATGGCGCACAGCAGAAGTGCCGCTTCATCTTGATGCCGCCATTGCAGGTCTGGCCACGAACGACATTGTTGTGATTGATTGCCTGACAGTGTGGCTGACAAACCTGATGGTTCACGACATTCATCAGCAGGACGCCATAGCGCGTCTGTGTGAGGCGTTAGCGATAAGTACAGCGCAGATTTTTCTTGTCTCGAACGAGACATCTCTTGGCATCGTTCCTATTGAGCCGATGAGCCGGAGCTTTCTTGATAATTCTGGTTTACTTCATCAAAAAATTGCCGATATTGCCACTAACGTAGATATTGTAATTGCCGGATTGCCTCTGACACTCAAATCCTCTTCATAACATTTAAATCAGACTACTTTTACTCATACTGTTTTTATCGGAGATGATGACATGACATCACTAAGCGCGTTACTTGATGGCACATATTCACTGCCTGCTTGTAATAATACGGCGCTCGCAGCAGCACAGTAGCGTCAAAACCAGCTAACCAAGCCGCAAGGCAGTCTTGGCAGGCTAGAGGAACTTGCTCTCTGGATGGCAGGCTGGCAAGGCACAGAACGTCCTACTCTTGATGCTGGAAACTGTCTCATTTTTGCGGGAAATCATGGTATTACTGCGCGCGGTATTTCTGCTTTTCCAGCAGATGTTACAGCCCAGATGGTTGCCAATTTTACCCATGGAGGGGCTGCCATTAACCAGCTCTGTGATACAGCTGGCCTCACATTGTCTGTAACACCCTTGATGCTTGATACCCCAACAGCTGATTTTTCTGCCGGTCCTGCCATGAGCCATGATGATGTTCTGGTGGCATTTCAGGCCGGTATGGACGCTATTCCCGAGACGTGTGACTATCTGGTGTTTGGTGAAATGGGCATTGGCAATACCACAAGTGCGGCAGCTTTGTGTGCGGCGCTATTTGGCGGACACGGCGCCGACTGGGCAGGCCGCGGCACGGGGCTAGATGATGCCGCGCTCGCCGCAAAAGCTGCTATCATCGATGAAGCCCTTATTCGCCATGGACGCATATTTGACAGCCCGCAAGCGCTTCTTGCTGCTTATGGGGGCCGAGAGCTTGCGGCTATTGCAGGCGGCGTTCTGGCAGCCCGCGCACGGCGTATTCCTGTGATGCTAGATGGCTATATCTGCTGTGCGGCAGCCGCTTGCCTAACCCTGCTTGATACAGCCGCTCTTGAACATTGCCAAATCTCCCACCTCTCAGCAGAACAAGCACATGGCAGATTATCTGATGCGCTTGGCAAAACACCTCTTCTGTCATTGAATATGCGCCTTGGAGAGGCAAGCGGCGGGGCTGTAGCAACGCTTCTTGTGCGGGCCGCACTTGCCACTCATAATGGCATGGCAAGCTTTGCTGAAGCAGGAGTAAGTGGTGGTTAAGTTGGTTAAAAATCGTTCTTTGTCTTTGCATCGTCTATATGATGAGTTCTGCATTGCAACAATGATGCTGACGCGCCTTCCGGTGCCATCTATCACCCGCTCCGTGCCAGCTTTGAATGAGGCAATGTGGGCGTTTCCTCTGATTGGTCTTATTGTGAGTGCTGGGGCGGCGTCTATTGGTTCACTCGCTCTTTATTGCGGCCTACCGCCGCTTATCGCCTGCTGTCTAACCTTAGCGGCCGCAGCTATTCTGACCGGCGCTTTGCATGAAGATGGTCTTGCTGATATGGCAGACGGGTTTGGGGCGGGCGGGACAGCTGCGCGGATATCCGCGATAATGAAGGATAGTCAGATAGGAAGTTATGGTGCGCTCAGTCTTATTCTGATTGTAATAATGCGCGTCTCTGTTCTAACCGAGCTCACCTATAGTGCCCTTGGGTTTGGCATCTGCTTTATTCTTGCAAGCATGTTCGGGCGCGGTATGGCTGTTATATTATGCAGCGCCTATCCTGTCTCACCTCACGCATCTCTTGGCCGCGCCGCTGCAGCCCCGCCGCGGGCCGCCCTTATTACCAGTATATTGTTTTGGCTTATCCCCTTATGGCTCATCGCAGGATCAGCTGGCCTGATAGCTGCCTGCCTTGGCGGCGCTCTGGTTCTATGGACTGGTAGAACAGCAACAGCCAAGCTGGGCGGGTTAACAGGTGATATTATCGGCAGTGCTATCCTATTGTCTGAAACAGCTTTTCTTATCGGTCTTGTTGGTGTTTTTGCATGAAAAATTCTCCTGTTACACGGTTTATCTGGATACGTCATGCGCCGGTTGAAAAAGAAACGGGGTATGTTCCTGACCATGACCCAAATGCCCGTTATGATGCTGGAGCGGCTGAACGGTTAGGCCGCGCAATGCCCGAGAATGCGCGCTGGATTATGAGCCCGCTTAAGCGCACACGCCAGACAGCAGAGCAGGTAAGACAGCACCTTAACCATCAGGCACAGCATCCAGAGGACGAGCATATCGAGCCAGATATCATTGAGCAGGATTTAGGGCGCTGGGCCGGCGCACAGCTTGCAGATGTGTGGCAAGAGCTTGCCCCACTGCCAAAACATAATTTTTCCTTTCAGCGGGCTGAAACACAGCCCCCCGACGGAGAAAAATTTGCCGACCAATGCGTGCGAATTGCGGCGTATCTTAATGCTCAGGAAGTTCGGATTGCAGCCGAAAAGGATACAAGAACGCATGTCATGTTTGCACATGCACATACAATTCGGGCTGTTATTGCCCATTGTTTTGGTCTCGCCCCTGACACAGCCCTCAGCATCGCGGTTGATAATTACAGCCGCACTATCTTTGATTATCTGCCGCCAGAGCCACCGGTAACAGGCAGCCTAACGCCTGCCGGTGGAAATTGGCAATTAATGGGGCTGAACCTGCCAGCGACCGAAGCTTAATGCATCTGAGACTTAATGAGTGTTGGCAACATCCTCTGCCTGTGATGAAATGCCGTTTGAGGTGGCAAGCTGACGGGTGCCGCGTGGGTCTACCCAGCCAATTGTGCCATCTGCTCGAACATAGACCATATTAAGGCCCAGATGGCCTGCATGCCGGAATAACAAGCACGGCTCACGGCTTAATTCGAGCCGCATAACAGCCTGATCAACGCTCAGTATTTCAACTTCATAGGATAATTCTGCGATTACCGGCAGGGCTTCATCTTCGTCAGCTTCCGGCTCATCAACACCCTCATCGGGGCGACTATCAACACCAGCATAAATCGCCATTGGCACTTGTAAAATTTCATCCTGTTCAGGTGCTGGACGGTGATTTTTAAGCCGTCTTTTATGTCGCCTCAGTCTTTTTTCTGCATGTTCAAGAGCCATATCCAGCGCAGCATTTGCATCGCGCGCACTTCCCGTTGCTTCCATTTCCATTCGATTGGTTAGGTTAACACGGATACGCACCCTAAATATGGCCTCATCTTTATCGAGAGTGACATGTCCACTAACAGCATTTTGAAAATATTTTGAGACGACATCAGTAAGCCTATCACGACTATGCTCTTGAAAAGCGATACCAGTATCGACGTTTTTTCCTGAAACGGTAATGACCACAGAACTACCTCCTTAACGAGTGGGTCGGGCACCACATCTCATAACTGGTAGCTGGGCAGCACGACCACATAAACACGCTGCCGCAGGAGAATGGCACATGGTGCGCCTTATCCTAAACAGTGACATTGTTTTGGCGCCGTGGCAAGGACATCTACCTGCATTAGCATTTCGGCTAGTCCTCTACTGCCGCTCACACCGCAGGCCAATAGACAGCCTGCCACCGGTAACCTTATCTACCCCATGCAAAGGCCGGTCTGCAGCAGACGCCAACCCCTTAAAGCCCGGTGCTGCTAGAAGAACAAGGTTTCCTGGGCTATCATCTATCACCTGCCGCCCTGCCCCATTACGGGCCGTGCAGCCATATAATGTTGATGTACCTGCCAGCGTTATGATGATGACGATATTACGGTAGCGAAGTCCGTCTTTATGAATTCCTATACCGCGTGAGTGCGCCCGGTAGCGTTGCACAGCACAGTCGCTAAGCGCTATATCGCTTTCAAATAAATCGGTTTGCTGGCCAATCTGGTTCAAACCATCCTCAAGCAGAGAGGCGACCGCATCAAGGCTTGCGATACGCGGCGCCGGAAAGCAAACTTCGAAATCCTGATAGACGCCATTGCCAACTACAGATTGCGCGTCTCTGAATGGCATCGCTAACACATCTTTGCGCAGCTGCTGAATTTCATCTTCGGTAAAAAAAGGGCAGCTTATGTAAGGCGTATCATGTAATGCCTGAACAGCTTCGCTGAGAGCCTGCACGCGCGCATCACCAAGAACAAAGCAGGCACCCGTCACGTCTCACCATGATTGAGCTGAAACTCAACCCTAGCGCGGCATGTTGCACAGACAAGATTTTGCGAGCGGCGATGCCGTTCTGCCTCAAAACAGCCGTTCGGACAGCGCATTTTCCACTTTGCATGTGAAAAGGTAAGAGTATGGCATCTCGTAGCTGTACAGCCGATCTCACGAGCTTTCTTTCGCCAGACAGCATCATGACCATGAAAGGGGCCAACAAGCGCATGGGCTATTTCATGCAGCAATGTATCGCGAATATGATTTTCTTCGGCATAGCGCACATAATGCCGCGAAAGAGAGATGATTTTATTCGTGTAATCACACTGGCCCGCACGCCGGCGTGCATGGTCGAGGCGCAAACGCCATCCTGAAAGACCATAATGGGCCATCATTTCAGCCCCCATCTCCAGAACATACTGGTGCGGGCGGCTCACTCCCTCCGGCATAACAGCAACACTCTTTTTTTTGTTAGATTATGATAGACAATAGACCTGCTTAAAATGCCCTAGAGACGCGGTAATGTCCAGCGTGTAGGAGCTGTTACCCGAAGCCCGAATTGCTGGGATGTCTCACACAGGCTATGCGTAATGCTGAGCCCAAAACTACGCGGGATCATCACATCAAAGACAGCCTTGCTCCGGCAATATATATGGACCGGCACATGATGCATTCCGGTTGCCAGAAACGCACCTTGTGCTACGGCTAGATCAAGCGCGCACATCCTATTTAGCGCTGTCCGAGCCGCCGGCCCTGACACTCTTATAACTGTCTTGCTGCCTGTCATATCAGTAGGATAGAACATTGCCCCATTTGCCGGCAGCGTCGTCATTACTGACTGGCGTGATGCGACCCAGAATTTTGTTGGCTCAGCCCGCATCACCACAACCGCTGTGCCACGGATGGATGATGACAATGCTGGCAAGCTAGCGATGCCACTATGCTTGTTCAGAAAAGCGGCACACTCTTTCATCTGACGGGAAAACGCCGAGAGCTGAAAGAGGTTCATATCTGTAATTTCACTAACCGTCACTTGCGGGCCAGCCTTGCTAATAAGGCCAGAATCACCGTCTGGAAGGTGTCCGTGAAGGGCTGTCTGCTTACCCATTTTGTCTGCCCCCTTCTGGATCAAACATGTGCGGGCTTACAATTTCACCCTCAATTGTTACACCGCGGACTGGATCAGCAATCATTACCGTCTTGTCGTGCCATGCGTCATATCCACCAGACACGAACCCTAAGCCTATCCAGTGACCAAACGCAGGTGAATGGGTGACAGCTGTTATCCAGCCTTTGCCAAAGCCAGAAACAGCACCCGGCTCACACAAAATTGCACCAGTGCCGAATTGCTTACTTCTGTCTTTCGGGAATATCCCGACAAGGCTCGGCCGGGCCTCATCCATCAGGCCGGGACGTTTGCGTAATACAGACCCAATATAAGGTTTTGTCTTGGACGCCATCCTTGCAAAGCCAGCATCTTCTAGCGTAACGCGGCCATCAAGCTCTGCGCCGGTCACATGCCCTTTTTCAATTCTGAGCGTCCCGAGCGCTTCCATCCCATAAGGAGAGCCCCCGGCTAATGCGACATGTTCTGCTAAATGCGCCCAGACAACATTACCAAAATCAGCCGGCACATAGATTTCCCATGCCCGTTCACCTGAAAACGAAATGCGCGCCGCACGAAACGGTATTACTGCTCCGCCGAGGTTAAGCTCAGCCGACTGCACCCCCATAAAAGGAAAGGCGTCATTTGACCAGTCAAGCGCTGGCAATGCGCCGGTGAGCACCTGACGCGCCAAAGGGCCTGCCACAGCAATACCGGCCCAGTAATCAGAAACTGAGCTTACATGCACCTCAAGGTTTGTCATCCGGGTCTGAAGCAACTCTTCAAGGAACAACATCACAGGTCCAGCCTGTGCAGTCGTTGTTGTCATGAAATATTCATCATCAGACAGCCGCCATGTTGTGCCATCATCCATGACATGGCCATCATCACGAAGCATAATACCGTAGCGCGCCTTACCAACCGGAAGTTTGGCAAAGGCATTAATATAAATCTGATTTAAAAATTCAGTTGCATCTGGTCCCTGAATGGCAATTTTGCCCAGAGTAGATACATCAACCATGCCAACGGTCTGACGCACAATAGCAGCTTCTCTTATGTAGGCATCATCCATTGTCTCGCCATTTTGTGGATAATACCATGCGCGCTTCCAATATCCTGCATCCATCATAGCAGCGCCAGCGCTAAGATGGGTATCATGCATGGGCGTGCGCCGCGTCGGCCACCAATCAGCACCTGATGAGCGTCCCGCTAGCACCCCGATAGAGACCGGGGTAAAGGGTGGGCGAAATGTTGTAATGCCGCTCTCAGCAATCGGCATATTGCGCGCCTCAGCCATTGTTGCCAGTCCAAGTATGTTGCCCATACGTCCCTGATCTGTTGCCATGCCGAGGGTTGTATATCGCTTCATATGCTCAACAGACACAAAGCCTTCTGAATGAGCCTGGCGGATATCGGCTGTTGTGACATCATGCTGAGGGTCGATGAAGCTTTTCAGTGAGCGCCCTTGAATGTTAATTTCAAATAGCGGCATAGCAGGTGTTTGCCAGCCGCGGAAAATATCTGTTTCTGCGTCCCGTCTGCGGGGCCGCAAAATATGTGATACAGCCACATCAGCTGAGGCTAGACATGCCTCATTATCATAAAATCCGTCTGCAGACCCCACAACCTGAATAGCTTCAGTTGTTGGGCCAGTCCGGAATGCTTGAATATCGGCATCCCATACAGGTTTAACCCCGCGATGCGAGAGCAAATTCACAACGGGTGAATATCCGCCAGACATCCCAACAACATCTGCGCCAATCATTCTATTATCTGAGTGAACTACACCATCACTATCGCACATACCGACCTCAAGACCGGCAACACCCCTGCCGCCAGCCACCTGAACCGGCACTGTTTCAAACAGGATATCAAGTCCAACCCGCTTGGCAGCTTCCTGTGCATCGGTATGACAGGGCCGCGCATCAAGCACGCATATTTGCATACCGGCTTCGGCGAGCTGCAGAGCGTCATCATAAGTGCCATCATGACTGGTTGCCATAATACATGACTGACCTGCTGAAACACCAAAACGGCCAGCATAACGCGCTACAGCATGAGCAAGCATAACCCCTGGCCGGTCATTATTGCCAAAGGCCAAGCCGCGTTCCAATGCCCCTGAGGCAAGCACAATCTGTTGCGGTCTGACAATGTGGAAAATTTCCCGCGGCAGGCTTTCATGCGGCGCGCTTAAATGGTCTGTAACCCGTTCAACCAATCCTGTCACAAGACCATCATACAGCCCAAAGGCTGTTGTCCGGACCATAATCCGGCCACCGGCCCGCGTCAGGCGCGACTGCATTTCAGCAATAAAAGCAGCATCCCGTGCATTATTCCGGGACAAAAGCTGCCCGCCACAGGCGAAATCCTGTTCTACCAGCATAACAGACTGCCCAGCTTCTGCTAACTGAACCGCCGTCCAGAGACCAGACGGCCCGGCCCCGACCACTAATATATCGCAATGATGATGGGCAATATCATAAGTAGCAGGGTCTGCATCCCGTGATGCAACACCAAGACCAGCTGCTTTACGGATGAAATATTCAAACATCATCCAGAAACGCGTTCCTGAAAAAGGACCAACAAAGGTTTTATAGTAAAACCCAGCCGTAAGAAACGGTGCAATCAGGCCATTTACAGCCCCTACATCATAACGAACATTTGGAAAGGCATTTTGTGACCTGACAATAAGACCATCATGAATTTCAGCAATCGTGCCTTTGACATTGGGAGTCCGGTTCGCGTTATCTCCAACCGTAAACAGCGCCCCTGATTCTTCAGGGCCTGCCGAATTGATGCCGCGTGGCCTGTGATATTTAAAGGAACGCCCGACTATCTGATGCCCAGATGCCATCAGGGCTGAGGCTATTGTATCGCCCGCGAAGCCTTGCACCCGCATGCCGTCATACTGAAATGTAATTGGTTTTTTGCGGTCTATCAGACCGCCAGAAGCAAAACGTGACCCTGTCATATCCGCCTCCTCTAAGACCGTTTTTTTGCAGTAGCAGGCTGTTTGAGCGCTGCTGCTATTTTGGGATGAGCTGGCTTAATCTTGCCAATAACATGGGTAAGCGTATCGCGCTCTACCAACAGGACCGTCCGGCATCCAAAGGTATGATGCCATTTTTCAACATGACGCCCTCGTGGATTTTCGCGCAAGTAAACAGCATCAAACCAATCATCCTGATTTTCATTGGTCAGCTTTGGATAGGTAATGCTGCCATCTTCAAGATAGGTAAATTCATCATGGTCACGAAGTCCGCATACCGGGCAATCTAATCTCAACATAGCGCGCCGCTCCTAATGCGATTTCGGGTAAGGACCATGACCGGATTCATCCAGCATATGTCCTGTTTTATAGCGATCAAGCGTTAATAGTTTATTAACATCATGCGGCGCATCATGCGCAATCGTATGGGCAAAACACCAGCCCGATGCCGGCGTTGCTTTAAAGCCGCCATAACACCAGCCAGCATTCAGATACAGCCCGTTAATATCGGTTTTGGTAATGAAAGGAGAGCCATCCATCGACATATCCATAATCCCTGCCCATTGACGCAGCAGCTTAACCCGGCCAAGCGCTGGCATCATGTTCATAGCGCAGCTTGCAACATCAGTATAAAGCGGCAGATTACCTTTCTGGGCATAGGAATTATAGCCATCAAGATTACCACCAAAGACCATACCGCCCTTATCAGACTGGCTGATATAGAAATGACCATGTCCAACGCCATAAACAACAACTGAGTCCAGAAACGGCTTAATTGGCTCCGAGACAAAGGCCTGCAGCTTATGACTTTCGATTGGCAGTCTGCCAAGACCGGCCTTATGGGCCAGAAGCGAGGTTGAGCCTGCAACTGCCATACCGACTTTCTCAGCCCGAATTTCACCGCGGCTTGTCTCAACACCGACAAGCTGGCCTCCATTGCTGATAAAGCCGGTCACTTCGCAATTCTGAATAATATCAACACCAAGGTTTGAGGCAGCCCGCGCATATCCCCAATTGACGGCATCATGACGGGCTGTTCCGGCTCGTCCCTGATACAAAGCACCTAGGATGGGCAAGCGCGCCTCTTGGCTATAATTGAGGTGCGGTACTTTACTCATCAACTGATCGCGGTCAAGCAACTCGCCATCAATACCGTTCAGGCGCATAATATTATATTTACGAATCATAGCATCACGCTGCCCGGGCGTGAAAAACAGATTTAGGTGCCCACGCTGGCTGAACATCACATTATAGTTCAATTCCTGCGATAAGTTTTCCCATAATTTCAAGGAATGCTCGTAGAATTCTGTATTGCCTTCCATAAAATAATTGGAACGCACGATCGTTGTATTACGGCCAGCATTACCGCCGCCAATCCAGCCTTTTTCAATCACAGCAACATTGGTAATGCCATGGTTTTTTGCCAGATAATAGGCTGTTGCCAGACCATGTCCGCCGCCGCCAATAATAATGACATCATAAGATGATTTAGGAGAGGCATCGCGCCAGGCAGGCTCCCAGCTTTTATTGCCGGTCAGTCCCTGTTTCACGATTTGCCATGCAGAATAGCGTGACATCTAAATATTTAACCCCATTTTAGTTCAAAAAGAGCTGCCAAAACATGATAGCATCAGAGTGAAACCCTAAACTTTAAAAGTCCAGATTTTCGTTCGAAATCGACATCAAAAGAACAGGGGGCGACCCAAAAGTCAGCCAGACACATCTATTCTGCTTCGTGATTAGCTAACCATTTGATAATGGGTCCTACCGGATAAAGCCATACCAAGCCTGCCACCAGATAAAAAACAACGTCAGTTATCCAGTGCCAGCCAACAAAAATATCTGCAGCCATCATACAGAGCGCCATATATAGAATGAGTGCCGGGATAATACCAACAGCTATAAGAAGATGTCTCCACCGCATAAATAATGCCCTTTAGATGAGATATAAAATGTTGCTTACGTGTGACTTAGGACATCAACCAGCCAATAACAAGTCGCAGCCCAAGAAGTGCAAGTGCGATATGCGAGATATGATAAAACCATTTATCAGAGAGCTTTGTTGCCATCCATTTTCCCGCCACTACGCCAAGCGGAATAAGGGGTAGCATACAAACGCTGACAAAAAGCGTCTGGGGTGTCAGCATTTCCAGATTAAAAAAGAAGGGCAGTTTAAGAAGATTGATAAAAAAGAAATAATAAGCCAGCGTGCCAATCAGAAAAAACCGGTGCAAGCGAAGCGGAAGCATTAATACCTGAACCGGAATCCCACCTGTTAAAGATACAAAGCTGGAAAACCCAGATAAGCCGCTCCAGAACACAGCGCGCTGGGTAAATTTTTTGCGTAACAGCCGCCGCCGTGCTGCCGCTCTGACATCAAAAACCGGCTTTACTATCCGCCAGAAATAACGGGCTGCCGTAACCAGAGCAACAACACCAATAACAGCTTTCAATGCGCCATCATCAATATAGGCGAATAATAAATAGCCTAAATACTGCCCGATAGCCGCAGCAACCACCATAATGATAAGAAACCGGCGAACAGCAAAACGATGCCATATCATCACAGCCCAGACATCACAAACAAGGTAAAGCGGCAGTAAAATAGCCAACGCTGTCTTGGCCGGCAATAGCGTTAAGAGAAGCGGGGCAGACAGCGCACCCATCGAGCCGCCAAACCCTGATTTGGCAATCGCAACCAGAAAAACAGAAAGCCCGCAGATAAACCAGAATAACAAATCTGCATTCGCAAGAAACCCTTGCGTCATCAGCGCATCAAACATGCCTAACATCATCTCGATTACCTTGTGAATGCTTAGAGGTCTTGAGGGGCAGAAGTCTTAATAGGCAGGGGTCGTGGCGCAGTAACGCCAGAAAGCTCAAAATCATCAGCAAAAAATGATGCCATATCATTCAATCGCCACGCATCATAATGCCAAACACCTCCCGCGACCAGCGCTTCATCGGGACGATAAATTTCAGCCCGGTGACTTCCGCCAGTGATACGCACATCAACCAGCGCTCTATGATAATGCACCCCCTCAAATTCATCTAGCATCCGCAGAGCCTCATCAGAGACATTTTTGACCAGAAGCCCGATAGATAACCCGTCCTTATATTCAGCAAGCATCGGATAATGCGCGCCAACCACACAGCGCGGCTCATATCCCGCTAAACTTGCATCCTGCATCTGCTCAGATTTGAAATCTTCTCCCAAAACAGCAACCCGCACCTCATGGGCGCGCAAACTGCCATAGAAAAATAAAGAATGCCCTGCTGCTCTGCTCATAACGCTGCCTCATCACTTCTTTGTCGGTTTTACATAGCCTTGCGCAAATCTGCGCCCTGAAATAATCGCTGCATCACCATGCTTGTCATAGAGCTGATCTAGCGCCTGTTCTAGACTATCTTGTTTTTGCGCCCCCTCATCCATCAGGTCAAGCAACCCAGCGCCGCCAGCAGGCTGAAGAGCATCAACACCAACACCAAGCAATCGATAGAATTTACGCGGGCCAACTTCACCTGATAGAAGTGTTATGACTTCATCCAGAATTCTATGTGCCTTATCAGTCGGGGGCGATAACGGCGCACTGCGGGTCAATATCCGGTGGTCAGTCTGTTTCAGCTTAAGCGTAATCCGCCCGCCATAAAGGTCTTTCTGCTTTAGCCGGCGTGACACGGTAAGGATGAGTGTATCTGCAATCGCAATCAACTCATCCTTATCTGATATATCATGGCTAAAGGTTGTTTCTGATGAAATACTTTTGGCGGCACGGTGCGGGGTTACAGGCCGCCTATCTTCGCCGCGGGCAAGCGCAGTTATTCGGCCAGCATCACGCCCTAAATGCTGTTTTAGTAAATATTCAGGCGCCGCAAGAAGCTGGCCGCATGTCTGGATATTTTCAGCAGCCAAGCGCGCGGTAGATGTTTTGCCCATGCCAAATAAAATATTAACCGGCTTATCAGCGAGCCATGCTGGCGCTTCTTGTGCTCCGATTACATAAAACCCATCCGGCTTATCCTGATCAGATGCTATCTTTGCCAGTGATTTATTTGCGGCCAGACCTACAGAGACCGTAATGCCTACATCTTTGAGTATTGTCTGCTGCAGGGCTGCAAGCGCTTCTGCCGGACATTTCCTATGCAGTTGGTTTGTGCCAGACAAATCAAGAAAGGCTTCGTCAATTGATAGCGGTTCAACCAGCGGGGTCAAAGAGCTCATCGCCTCCCTGACCGCACTACCTACCGCACTATAATGCGCCATCCGCGGTTTTATGATGATGAGTTCGGGACAAGCCCGCTTCGCCTGCCAGCTTGGCATGGCCGAACGGATGCCATATTGACGGGCAATATAACAGGCTGCTGCCACAACGCCGCGCGACCCGCCGCCAACAATAACCGGCTTATCATGCAAATCCGGATTATCGCGTTTTTCAACTGAGGCATAAAAAGCATCACAATCCAGATGAGCGATAGTCAGCGAAAAAAGCTCTTCATGGGCAACAATCCGGGGTGAGCCGCACTGAAGACATGATGTTAATTTGTTAATGCCGCCCAGATACCCCGATGCAAGACATGCCCGGCACACAAACTCAATGGCCCGCCCATCAGCACCCGCAGCTTCACTCATATTATTGCCACCATTATTTCCAGTATTTTTCCCGGCATCATTCCCGGCATTGCCTAATATACTGAAACAATAATGCGAGATGCGCCCCTGCGTCACCCGTAAAAAGACACCTAAACCAAACAGATTTAGATAAAAGCACCACGACACACCCCCTTTTTTTTCAAAAAAAGAAGCGCTTCATCACGCAGAGATAAAACCCCGCCCATCAAAAGGAAATAAAATTACCAACTTTCGATCAAAATCGTACATTTTAAATCAGAAAACTCGATTTTTTATATGAAAATTTCTTTTTATGACATTTTCAAGACATTGTTTTTTAACACTTTACAAATCAATTAGGTCAGCCTATATGTCCTATTATGAGAACGCCGCCTGTACCGATTTCAGACCCCGTCCCCATAACCACATAACCACAAATCACATCTATATGATGGGCTTGCCGCTTCTCCTCCATGCGACAGATCCGACTATGTCTTAAAAAGGATTTCACTATGACACAGACAACAGTATCAAATGACAATACACCTGGCCTATTCAACCGGTTAACAAACTGGGTTCAGACATCTTCAGCGCGCAGTGCACTAAGCCGTCTTGACGATCATTCATTGGGCCAAATCGGCATCACACGCTCTGAAATCAATGATTATGTTCGGTCATGGTCTGATAAGTCAGAGCAGGATAACGTTGCCTAGTTTTCACTAATGCAATGTGTTTAACGATGAAACATTTTGGTTTCATTGTTTTGCGCCCGAGATAGTGCTGCCTGTCTGCCCTCCCCCCAGAGAAAATGACAGACGTCACTAAACCTCGCAGCGCTTATCTCAGGGCCGCCCTTTTAATCATAAAGGACGGCCCTGATTTTTTTAACGCCATTTGCGTAACGCAGTTGGTTATATGTTAACGCGCATTACGCCAAGGTGCAGGCGGCATGTCCGGCGCCAATGTTGCCTGATACCCTGCTGCATGAGCGGCAAAGTCTGTTATCCAAGCTTCTAGAGACGGCGCAAATTCACGCCACTCCACAAGTGCCCGTAAATCCAGATAATCTAGCAGGCAAGCAAGACTGATTTCTGCTGCATCAGGGGTTGCCCCATTTTGATAACTGCCAGTCTGCTCAGCAAGAGCCACAAGCGCGCGCTCAATCTTACCCCTCTGATAGTCAACAAAACTCTCAACACGCTGTTCTGCTGTGCGGAACCGTCCCTCATATACCATTAGAATAGCGGCATCCATGGCGCCATCAGCAAGCGCAACCTTTGTGAGGACGCTAAAGCGCTTCGGTCCTGATGCTGGAAATAGCGGACTTTTTTCACCGGCTTCACTATCGATAAACTCCATAATAACACGGCTATCATAAAGCGGCATGCCGTTCGCTGACAGGGTTGGAAGCTTTCCGAGCGGATTCAGCTTTTTAAACTCAGACTCCGGGTCACCAGTATCACCAACCCGAACATCGACATTATTCTGCATACCCGTAGCATAAAGGGCGAGCTTAATTTTACGACCAAACGGAGAGGCCGGAGATGAGAAAAGAATCATTGTATTATCCTTTGATAAAAAAGCCCGTTAATCAGGCACACACTATCTGAGCTTCAGGCTAATGAGCCAGAAGCCTGCCAAGAGCAGAGATGATCTGGTCAGAAGTGATATCTGTCAAGCATGGTCGCTCTGTCTTGCTGGTTAAGGTCGCTGGCACAAGCGGCGCATTATCACTGCGATAATTCAGAATATCGCCATCTGTAGGAAACAGAACTGCCGATTTTAAATTACAATTCATCGCAAGATTTGCAGAAAAACTATTAACGCCAAGATAGGCGTCTGCCAAATGATAAAGAGCAATATCCTGTTCTATGCCTCGCCACAAAGCAGCGGTATCCACGACTCGTTCGGACATTTCGTCTTTTGCAATCATGGCATAGGCTTGCGCGTGATATTCGCGCGCATCTGGTCCTGTATTCAGCACAATACTGCCATTATAATGGGTCAGTACCTGTTTTAACGCAGTGGCAGCATGCTCAAGTGGCCAGCGACGCGCAGTATCAGCAGCGAAAAGATTGACAACGACAAGCGGGCGCGGCAGGTGCGCCAAGCATCTGGCAACCTCATCTGTCCAGTTCGCAGAGCTACCTATCGGAGGATATTTGTCATTCAGCACGAGCCCTTTTGTTGTCAAACATTCATCAATCGCGCCAATAAAAGGTATATGGCCCCATGATTTACGGCGCCCGCCCCCTTCATGAAGAAAAATAGGCGTATCTACAACCCATCTATCGAACCAGGTTGCACATAACCCATGACGCGCAGGAATGCCGGCAAGAGTGGCAGCAATTTTAAAATTGCCCGATTTATGCATAAACCATGCATCTGAATATCCGCCCTCTCTTACGTCACGAACAGCTGCAAGAAACCCAACAGGGGCTGCTAGTCTGCGTAATGGCGAGATATCGATAATCTTGCCAATCCAGTCACAGCCCGCAGCAATACGTTTCATGATAGGGGCATGAATACAGCCAATATCAATGGTTCCAGAGGTTGTTGTTCCGGCAAGAGCGCGCATTTGCGTAAAATGATAGAGCTGGTCACCAATACCGCCACTAACAAAGGCAATGAGCTTTACCGTCTGCATTTAAACACTTCTCCTCATCATCTCTGCTGGCCCATCTCTGCT
>DGJU01000066.1:0-3753 GCA_002387605.1 Alphaproteobacteria bacterium UBA4588
GCTGGTATTGTTATCTGTGTGTGGTGCAGGGTTTGTCTGGTTTGGCTCTAGCGCTGACCAGAATAATAGTGACATTTCCGTTCTACGCCCAGACCAAGGCCCGTTTAAGGTTAAGCCTATCGAGTCAGGTGGTTTGGAAATTGAAACATCAAACACAACTGTTCTGAATATGCTGGATGGTACTCAGCCTCGCTCAGAGGGCACCGAAACATTAGCGCTGCCTGATGGTCAACCTGAACTGCCGCCAGTCCAAACAACTGACCTAAAAGAAACGCCAGACACACCATCTACTTCTACAGCAAGCGGCGTTGGTGCGATGCCTGCACCAAACCAAACAGCCGGCGCAATACCACCCGCAACAGCTCCTGCCGCCGCCCAGGGTGAGGCGGCTTCTGAGAGCAAAACGAATGATGGCACTCAAGTCATTATAGCAAAACGACTATCATCAGGTAGCGATGATATCGCAAGTGCATCAGGTAGCGATGATATCGCAGGTGCATCAGGTAGCGATGATACCGCAAGTGAGCCCGATGCTAAGAGCAGTGCATCGGTCAGTGAAGCATCTGAGATAGCCAGTCCTGTTGCACGGCCAAAACTAGAAAACAGAGTGATTAAGAAACAGATTATTGAGCCTGATTTATCAAACCCTGAACTATTTATGGTTCAACTGGCAGCTTTTAGAAACCGGGAAAAAGCAGAAACAGCGTCAGCGTTGCTTACCGAAAAACATAATCAGCGGCTCATGGGTCTTATGCTTGGCGTCATGCAGGTGGAAGCGAAAAATTCTACGATGTTTTGGCGGGTGATAACTGAACCCTTGCCGCCGAAAGATGCCCGTAAAATTTGTGGTGATTTGAAGCGTTCTGGACAGGATTGCATTCTGAGGAAAGCTACTCCTGTACGCCCATGATGTCATCAAACGCTTCAGATAACGCCCCAATGGAGGCACCAGATGAGGATGAATTTGACGATGCAGGCCGTCAAATTTCTTTGTTTGTTAATCTGGACGGATTTGAAGGCCCTATTGACCTGTTACTATCACTGGCGCGTGATCAGAAGGTCGATTTGAGCAAGATTGCCATTCTACCTCTGGCAGACCAATATTTGCTTTATATTGAGCAGGCGCGTGACATAAATCTTGAAGTTGCTGCTGATTATCTTGTGATGGCGGCATGGCTAGCTTACCTGAAATCACGTCTTCTTCTGCCTGATCCTGAACCAGACCAGAATGAAGAAATTATCGATATGACAGATGCATTGCGCTACCAGCTGGTAAGGCTGGAGGCCATGCAATCGGCAGCAAAACGGCTGGTTGATTTGCCGCATCTTGGCCGCGATAGGCTTGTGCGCGGCACAATAGAGGCATTCCATTCAACGGAAAAAACTGTTTGGACAGCAAGCTTGTATGATTTGCTCAGTGCTTATGGGGATATCCGGTCGCAAGAAGAGGCCGGCACCCTGACAATTGCAGCCACGCGGCTTTATTCAGTGCAGGAAGCATCAGGGCGGATGCGCTCGCTGATTTCACGATCTCCTGGCTGGCAAGTCTTGCAGCATTTTCTGCCCGGCAATCTTAAACAGCCCCTTGATCAGCGCTCGGCTCTTGCCTCTCACTTTGTGGCGTCACTTGAATTGGCGCGTGATGGTCTTGTAAGCTTACGTCAGAGCAATAGTTTTGCCCCGTTATATATTCGCGCCAAGGATAGTGAGCAATGATAGATATTCAGAAAACAGCTCGTGTGATTGAAGCGCTGATTTTTGCCTCTCCAGCGCCTGTCCCGCGTCGTGCCTTACTGCCCTATCTTGAAAATGAAGACCAGATAACCGAAGTCTTAGCGTCTATAGCCGCGCGATATGATGAGCAGTCTGGCATTGAGCTTTCTGATATTGAGGGGCATTATGCGTTCCGGACACGCGCTGATGTTGCTGCCTTCCTTACATTAGAGCGGCCAATACAGCGCCCCTTATCACGGGCGGCACTCGAAGTGCTTGCTATCATCGCCTACCACCAGCCCATCACACGCTCGGAAATTGAAGAAATACGTGGTATTAGCTTATCACGGGGTACGGTTGATATTTTGCTTGAGCTGGGCTGGATTAAGCCGCGGGGCAGGCGGCGTACGCCGGGCCGGCCGCTTACATGGGGAACAAGCACTGCTTTTCTTGATCATTTTGGGCTTCAAGGCGTGGATGAATTGCCGGGTATTGATGAGCTAAAATCTGCCGGATTACTGCGGAAAGGCCAGATACTTGGCGGTATTGGCGAATCTAGTCATCAAGATGATGATGGTCCTGAGGATGAGGTCAGTGATGGCCTGCTAGATGATGATTTCTTGGATGGTTTTGTAGAAGAGGACGCATAATGCTGTCATTTCGGTCAGTATCCCATGATTATGGTGACACAGCGTCTGTAAGCAATGTCAGTTTTGATGTTGGGGCAGGCGAGGTGGTAACATTGCTGGGGCCGTCTGGTTGCGGGAAGACAACTTTGCTGCGTCTGGCTGCGGGGTTTGAGACCTTATCATCTGGCGAAATCATCTCTGAAAATCGTATTTTGAGTAGCGCAGGCGTGCTTGTCCCGCCAGAGGACCGCAAAATGGGACTTGTGTTTCAGTCCTATGCGCTGTTCCCGCATCTTACCGTGACTGAAAATGTTTTGTTTGGCCTGTCTCATTTTGGAATATCTGCCGGTAAACGGGCGGCTGACATGCTTGCTGAATTTGATGTAGTTGATCTTGCACAGAAATATCCGCATGAATTATCTGGCGGCCAGCAACAACGTGTTGCACTGGCCCGTGCGCTGGCGCCATCGCCAAAACTGGTGCTGCTGGATGAGCCTTATTCAGGACTTGATACGCGGTTGCGCGAGCGGGTACGTGACCGGATGCTTCACGTCTTACGCGAAACAGGGACGTCTGCTCTTATGGTAACCCATGATGCAGAAGAAGCGATGTTTATGTCGGACCGGATTATCGTGTTGGATAATGGTAATATCCTCCAGCAAGGTCGCCCGATTGACCTTTATTGCCGACCCCAAAGCGCCTTTGTCACAGAATTTTTTGGGGAAGTGAACCATGTGCCGGCTCATGGTCGTGAGGGACGTGTATCAACTCTTTTTGGTGAGTTTGATAGCCCTGATATGACGGAAGGCTCTGCTGCACTGATGGTGTTGCGTCATGAAGGATTGCGCATTTCAGCGACTGATAGCGGTGTGCCGGCTACGGTTGTTGAGTCTCATTTACTGGGCCGTGCTACCCTCATTCACCTTGCTGTGCCGTCCGATGATGGAGAGCTTCATCTTCATGCGCGCATTCCCGGGCTGAACTCATTTGCAGCTGGAAGCGCCGTACATCTGGAGATGGATAGGGAGCAAGCCTTTTTCTTTGCGCGATGATAGTGTTTTTTTATAAAAGTTAAGGGTATTTAATTTCTGTTATTGCGAGGAAGCTTTAGTATAGTTATAGTTTCGTCGCATTCGTTTGCTGGCAGTTGCTGGTAAGTTTTAAGCATTAATTCCATCTTCAAGGGGAATATCATGGGTTTTACTAGCATCTGGCATTGGCTAATTGTTCTTGCCGTTCTTTTGCTTCTTTTTGCACGTCCGGGAAAAATCTCTGGCATCATGGGTGATTTTGGCAAAGGCCTTAAAAACTTCAAAGATGGGGTTAAGAGCGATGATAGTGATGCTTCATCTGATGATGATGTAATAGAGGCGGCGCCGGTTGCAGCTAAAAAGGTCGCGCCAAAGAAGGC
>DGJU01000066.1:3830-25945 GCA_002387605.1 Alphaproteobacteria bacterium UBA4588
GTGCAAGCTTTTGATGTCTATCAATATCAAAGATGTGTCGTCTGGAGACCTCTTAGTCTGGCGGCGCATCTTTTTCGTTTTTAGCCAGACAACATAAAGGCGGGCATAGTAAAGCCCCATCCTTTTAGTGTATGGTTGGATTCGAGACGTTCATGTGAGGGAGACGGTCCGCGTGTTTGATTTTGGCTGGCAGGAATTTATGATGATTGCCTTCGTTCTGGTTTTGGTCGTTGGACCAAAAGACCTGCCGAAAATGTTGCGCAGTTTCACCAAAATCACTGGACAGGCCCGCAAGATGGCCCGCGAATTTTCCAAAAGTCTTGAAGAGGTGGCCGGTGAGGCCGATGTCAAAGGCGTCAAACAAATGGTCGCTGATCTTAAAACCGGCAATCTAGAAGATATGGCTCGTATCGTTGATGACAAGATTACACCCGATGTTCAGTCAATAGGTAGCTCGGCAGATGTGTCATCTATCAAGGAAAATATTCAGGCGGTGCAGGATGCCGCAAAGACCATGAGTGATACTCAGGCTAATCTGTCTAGCACTGAAACACCTTCATCAGAGCAGGATAAGGCATAATGTCTGAGACCGAACAAAGCGCTGATGGCGCAGCGGCCCCAGGTGAGATGAGTCTAATCGAGCATCTAACCGAACTGAGAAACCGCATCGGTGTGATTATGATTGGCTTTATTGCCATCTTTTTGATCTGCTTTATCCGGCCTTATGGCAGTGGCACACAGAATATAGCTGATGCTGTTTATATTTTTTTGCAGGCACCATTGGCAGATATTTTATTGGAACGCGGCGGCCGGATGATTTTCACAGGCCTTCACGAAGGCTTCTTCACCCAAGTTAAAGTGTCCTTTTTTGTCGCTATTTCAATTACATTTCCTTTGATATTACTCCAAGTTTGGAAATTTGTGGCGCCGGGTCTCTATAAGACGGAAAAACGGGCTGTTATGCCGTTTCTTATGGCAACGCCCCTGTTATTCATTCTTGGCGCGGCGATGGTTTATTATATAGTTATTCCGCTTGCATGGGACTTCTTTCTCTCCTTTGAAGTTGCTGGCAGCGAGGGCGCACTCCCCATTGAGGTTGAGCCACGCATTAGTGAATATCTCAGTCTTGTGATGCGTCTGATGTTTGCCTTTGGCGTATCATTCGAGCTTCCGGTTATTTTGCTATTATTGGTGCGTGCCGGCATTCTGACCGCTGATGATCTAGCAGGCAAACGCAAATATGCTATTTTGCTTGCCTTCATTGCCGCAGCCATTCTGACCCCGCCAGATGTAATCTCTCAAGTGCTTCTGGCTGTGCCTGTTATTATTCTGTACGAGCTATCCATTGTTTGTGCACGTTTCATGGCAAAGCCTTCTGAGCCTGACGCAGATTAACAACTGACACCTTGTATCAGTAAGGACATTTTTATCATGCATGATATTCGTTTTATCAGAGACAATCCTGAGCTATTTGATGCGGCTATGGCGCGTCGTAATATTGACCCTGTGGCTCAGGAAATTCTATCGCTTGATACAGAACGCCGTCATATTCAAACCGAACTTCAGACACAGCAGTCCCGCCGGAACGATGCCAGCAAGGAAATTGGCAAGGTAAAAGGGTCTGGCGGCAATGCTGATGTGCTGATGGCTGAGGTGGCCGAGCTAAAACAATCCATTCCGGCACTCGAAGCCGAAGAGGCGCGTCTCGAGCAGGCGTTAACCAGCCATCTTATGGGACTGCCTAATATTCTAGAAGATTATGTACCTGAAGGGGCTGATGAGGCTGATAATGAGCTGTTGCGTGTTGTTGGCACACCGCCATCATTCTCCTTTACGCCGCGGGATCATGTTGCATTAGGTGAGGCTCTGGGTCAGATGGATTTTGCGAGTGCGGCAAAACTATCAGGCGCCCGCTTTGTTGTTCTGCACGGCCAGTTGGCGCGGCTGGAGCGAGCGCTTGCTAGTTTCATGCTGGATATCCATACAACAGAGTTTGGCTATCGTGAGACTGTGCCGCCTGTTTTGGTTCGCACGCAGACAATGACAGGGACAGGCCAGCTTCCAAAATTTGAAGAGGATTTGTTCCGGACAACCGACGATAGATGGCTTATCCCAACAGCAGAAGTCCCGCTTACTAATCTTGTGGCTGATAGTATTATTGCGCATGCCGACCTGCCGTTACGGATGACAGCCTATACGCCGTGTTTCCGCGCCGAAGCAGGGTCAGCAGGGCGCGATACACGCGGTATGATACGCCAGCACCAATTCTCTAAAGTAGAACTTGTTAGTATTGTAGCAGCCGAAGAGTCTGATGCTGAACTTGAGCGGATGACATCTTGTGCTGAAACAGTTCTGCAACGTCTTGAGTTAAGCTATCGTGTTTTGCGTCTTTGCAATGGCGATACAGGATTTTCTGCGCGACAAACTTTGGATATTGAAGTGTGGTTGCCGGGCCAGAATGATGGTGAAGGTAGTTTCCGTGAAATTTCCTCCTGCTCGAATTGTGGCCCCTTTCAGGCCCGCAGGATGAAGGCGCGCACACGCGCAGAAGGTGAGAAGGAAACAGCCTTTGTTCATACCTTAAATGGGTCTGCATTAGCGCTTGGGCGATGTATGATTGCGTTGCTTGAAAATGGCCAGCAGGAAGATGGTAGCATTCTGCTGCCAGCCGCCTTGCACAGCTATATGGGAACTGACAGGCTGGTCGCATCGCTCTGATATTATAGCTAATAAGAGAATGCTGTTATCCGAATGCGCAGAATATAAAGCAGTGTCGTGATTTAAGAGGGAATATGATGCGGATTCTAGTTACCAATGATGACGGTATTGATGCCTATGGTATTCATATTCTTGAACAGATTTTGCGCGAATTTAGTGATGATATAACTATTGTTGCCCCTAGCGCAGACCAGTCAGGCAAAGGGCGCGCTCTTTCACTCAGAACAGATATTTCCTTTACCAAACGAGATGAAAAGCATTATGCGGTTGGCGGTACACCCGCTGATTGCATCATGATTGCGTTGAATGTGCTGTTTAAGGATTCGCCACCTGATTTTGTGGTATCGGGGATTAATCACGGGATGAATGTTGCTGATGATGTTGGCTATTCCGGGACTGTTGGCGCCGCACTTGAAGCTGCAATAGTTGGAATTCCTGCGATTGCCGTTTCACAAAAAAATGGTAGTGATGAGGCTGCATTTGAGGCTGTGCGGCAGACAGGGGCTGCCGTCATGAAAGCAGCGTTTGAAACTGTGCTACCGCAACGCACTATCTTGAATGTAAACTTTCCAGCGCAAAACGCATCGCCTGTTAAGGGTATCCGTCCGGCCTTGCTTGATAAACATAAATTCTCAGATGAAATTCTGACCGGTACCGTACCTGATACATACCGTATTGGCCCGCAAATACCCTATGAAGAAACACTCGCCTTTTCTGATAGATACTGGCTTAATAAGGGCTATGTCTCGTTCACACCACTTGGCATGGATGCGACAGCACATAATGAGATGGTTCGAATTTCCGCCGATAATTTTTAGCGGTAATATGCGTAACCGGAGCAGCAGCTAAATGAGTGATATTCTTCATAAGAAAGCAAAACTTGTGATGTTTTTGCGCTCTCAAGGGATTATGCGTCCGCATATTTTGTCTGCTCTTGAGCGTGTTCCCCGCGAAGCCTTTGTTCCCCGTGCCCTTGTTGCACATGCTTATGAAAATGTATCATTGCCAATCGCTGGCGGTCAGACTATTTCGCAGCCTTTTATTGTGGCACGCATGACAGAAGCGCTTGAGATAAACAAGCGGCATCGGATTCTAGAAATTGGAACAGGCAGTGGCTATCAGGCCGCCATTCTCTCGCATCTATGCCGCCGGGTCTATACTATGGAGCGCCTTCGGCCTCTTATGGTCGATGCAGAAAATAGGCTCCGCTCGCTCCAAGTCTCCAACGTAACATTCCGTTATGGAGATGGATATAAGGGCTGGCCAGAAGCCGCGCCCTTTGACAGAATAATCGTAACCTGCCAAAGCGAAAGACTTTCCGATATACTCGTCTCACAGCTCAAGGTTGGCGGTATTTTGGTAGCACCTGTTGGAGTGACTGGTCACGAAGAGTTGATTGTTGTAAAAAGAACTGAAGACGGTGCAGATGTTAAAACACTGATGCCCGTGCGGTTTGTACCAATGCTTAAAGGAACAGAACAATAATGGTGCCTGCCTCAGTCACAAAACAGCTTGTCACATCACTGATGGTCTTTTCAGCATTATCACTTGGTGGCTGTGTATCAGACTTAAAGGTGCCTGAATTACCAGAAATGCCAAGCCTGCCGAATTTGTCGCTAACGCGCGAAACACCTGCGCCGCTTCTTGTTGCGCCCTTGCGTGAGGCGCGCCTTGCTATTCCGGCATCAGGGCGAATTACTGTCCAGCAAAATGATACATTATATGGATTGGCAGCGCGCTATAGGGTGACGCCGCAATCAATCATAACAGGAAATGGTCTGACATTTCCTTTCCTGCTCGATGCAGGTCAGGATCTGGGACTGACACCGCCGCGCACCCATACCGTAAAGCCAGGCGAGTCAATCTACAGCCTTTCGCAGCGTTATGCTGTTAGTCAGTATCAGATTGCCGAACTGAACGAATTATCAGAGCCCTATGAGCTAACGAATGGTCAGGTGCTTGCACTGCCAGAAACGCAGGATTTTACGATTCTTGAGGGAGTTTCGTTGCAGAATGTGCCGCAGGATACGCAAGTCTCAACGCCGCTAAAAACAACGACAGCTTCTGCCCCCAAAAAACCCACCAAAAGAATTGTAGCACCTGCCTTAAATGGGGCAGGGTTTACTTGGCCTCTTTCAGGTGAAATCATCACTGAATTTGGCCCTGCAGCCAAAGGTGTTCACAATGATGGGGTCAATATCGCTGCGGCAGCAGGCAGCCCTGTTACTGTCTCAGCGCCCGGCACAGTTGCTTATATAGGCCGAGAGCTGAAAACCTTTGGCACATTGGTTCTGGTGAAACATGAAGGTGGCCTGATTACGGCCTATGCTCATCTCGATGGCCTGTCTGTTACCGAAGGTCAGGTGCTTGGCGCTGGGTCTCTTATTGGGCAGGTGGGCATGACGGGGCGTGTTACAAGCCCGCAGCTTCATTTCGAAATAAGAAAAAGCCGGACGCCTGTTAACCCGCGTGACCTTATTTCCTGATCAGATATCAATCTTTAGCCGCAGGGCGAGATCAAGAATAAACTGGAAGGCAGAACGTCCAGACCTGTTGCCGCGTCCTACAGCCCAGCTTAAAGCCTGTTTTTGCGCATCTTCCAAGTCAATTGGCAGCTTATAATGGGTTACATACCACGCGATCATATCAAGATAGGTCTCCTGATCAACAGAATGAAACCCAATCCAGAGACCAAATCTATCTGAGAGAGAGATTTTTTCTTCGGTTGTTTCTGATGGATTAATCGCAGAACTACGCTCATTTTCCATCATTTGGCGTGGCATAAGATGACGCCTGTTTGATGTCGCATAAAAAACAAGATTGCGGGGGCGCCCAGACAGCCCGCCTTCAAGCACAGCTTTAAGAGATTTGTAGCTTACATCATCCTGTTCAAACGCCAAATCATCACAAAATAGAATAAAGGGCCGATCGGCAGCAGATAATATACTCATCACAAGAGGTAAATCAGCCAGATCTTCCCGCTGAATTTCAACCAGACCAATATTGTAGCCTTCCTCGATTAACGCGCCATGTACTGCCTTTAATATTGATGATTTTCCTGTGCCGCGTGCGCCCCATAAAAGGGCGTTATTGGCGCGCCGGCCCTCAGCAAATGCACGGGTATTTGCCATAAGGGTTTCGCGCTGTTGTTGAATGCCTTTTAAACTTTCTAAGGGAAGTCTCTGAATAGAATCAATCGCCTGAAAAACCTTAGTTTTGGCCTCCCATATATAACCCTCATGTGCTGATAAATCGGCTTGTTCTGCTGCAGGAGGGGAGAGCCGGTCAAGGGCATCAGCAATGCGGCTCAGATAAGGAGCTACATTTTCCATCGCTTTAGTATCCATTATGGTTCTTCCTCTTCTTAATCAACTCAACACAAGCTTACAAAATGTAAGGTTTTGCTGTTGCGGGCAGGCGGCCTGCACTGTATTGTGCCCGTTAATGTATCAATGATCCTTCATGTTTCAAGAACATCTTGTTAAGAAGGGTTTTTCAGTCTGGTTTCGCGTTTCTTGCCGCCAGTGCTTTCTTGCCGGAGATTTATCCTATGCTTATTAGTCCAGCTTTTGCTCAATCAGCCGGCGGTTCCGCCGGAATTGGCCAGCTTCTGCCTTTCCTTCTTATTTTTGTTGTCTTTTATTTCTTCCTGATTCGTCCGCAACAGCGTCGTGCCAAAGAACATAAAGCTATGATTGCTGCGATTAAGCGCGGCGACAAGATTGTCACATCCGGCGGTATCACAGGTGTTGTTACCAAGGCTGTTGATGGTCAGGACACGGTTGAAGTTGAAATTGCCAAAGACGTAAAGGTAAACGTTATGCGCTCTATGATCGCTGACAAGCCTTCTACTGAAACAGCAAAGCCAAAAGCAAAAGCAAAAGGTAAAGACAAGTAAAGCGGTCTCTACTATTTGTTATACCCAATAATATTTTTTTGTAAGTAGAGGCAAAAATGCTTCAATTTGATGCGTGGAAAAAAGCAGTTGTAGCTGTGACAATCCTGTTTGGTGTCCTGTATGCTGCTCCAAATATCTTGGGGTCTGGTGGCGGTGCATCATTCCTGCCGGGAAGTCCTATTAATCTCGGGCTGGACCTTCAGGGTGGGTCGCATTTACTGCTGCGCGTAGATATTGAAGAAGTCGAAAGAGAACGACTATCTAACCTTGCTGATGGTCTTCGGGTTGAAATGCGTAAAAACAAGGTTGCGTTCCGTAATCTTGATGTGGTGAATACGGCTCTTACCTTTGGGCTTCGTAATGTCGAAGATAATGATAAAGTTAATAGCTATATCAGTGAGTTATCTCGTGATTATGATGTTATAATCGAAGGCCTTGAGTGGCGTCTTACATTGAGTGAGCAGGGCCGCATTGATGTGCAGACAGCCACTGTTGAGCAATCAATTGAAATCATCCGCAGACGCCTTGACCCCGATGGCACCAAAGAGCCTATTATTCAGCGTCAGGGCTTAGAGCGTATTCTTGTGCAGCTTCCGGGCGTTGATGATCCAGAACGTGTTAAACGGCTTTTGGGCCGGACAGCTCGCCTGACATTCCAGCTTGTTGATACGCGTATAACCGCTCAAGAGGCCCGCCAGTCTGGCCGCGTGCCGCCTGGCAGTGTTCTGTTAGAAGGAGCAAAGCCTGAGGATCCGTCATATGTTGTAGAACGGCGCGTCATGGTAAGCGGTGATATGCTTGACCAAGCCTCTGCTTCTTTTGACCAGCAAAGCCGGCCCGCTGTTACGTTCCAGCTTAATGCTCTTGGTGGCAAGAAGTTTGGCCGTGTTACGGGCGAGAATATCGGACGTCCTTTTGCGATTGTGCTTGATGGGAAGGTAGTATCAGCTCCTGTTATTCAGTCTCAGATTTTCACCAATGGTCAGATTACAGGTAATTTCTCGGTTGAGGAAACCCAAGAGCTATCTCTTATTCTGCGGGCTGGCGCGCTACCGGCGCCGCTTATCGTGCTCGAAGAACGGTCTGTTGGACCAGGTCTCGGCGCTGACTCAATTGCTGCCGGTAAGATTGCGGCCATTGTTGGTATGGTCCTTGTGATTGTTTATATGTTTGTAAGCTATGGTCTCTTTGGCCTGTTTGCCGATATTGCTCTTTGTGTGAATATCATTCTTATACTAGCTGCCTTATCTGCCCTTCAGGCGACGCTTACCTTGCCGGGCATTGCCGGTATTGTGTTAACGATGGGGATGGCGGTTGATGCCAATGTGCTGATTTTTGAGCGTATACGCGAGGAAGTTAAAGCAGGGCGGAGCGTGCGCGCTGCCATTGAAGCAGGTTATGATAGAGCTATCTCGACTATTATCGATTCTAATCTGACCACATTATTTGCTGCCCTATTCTTGTTTATCTTTGGGTCTGGGCCGATTAAGGGGTTTGCTGTTACGCTTTCGCTTGGGATTATCACCTCGATGTTTACAGCGATATTGGTTACGCGCCTGATAATCACACTTTATGTTAACCGTACACGCCCAAAATTGCTGTCGCTTTAGGCAGATAGAAAAGGAAAGATAGATGTTCAGATTACGGCTTCTTCCTGAAACGCCTGCCTTTGAATTCTTGAATAAGATGAATTTTGCGAGCGGCCTGTCAGTTTTGCTGGTGATAGGGTCTATCGGTTTGTTTTTCATTCAGGGGTTGAACCTTGGTATTGATTTCAGAGGTGGTATCCTTATTGAGGCGCAAAGCAGTCAAAAGGTTGATCTTGCTAAGGTGAGGGGGTCTCTTGGCAGTCTTGGTCTTGGCGATATGTCTATTCAGAGTTTTGGCACTGAGCGTGATATTCTGGTGCGTGTTCAGCGTCAGGAAGGCGATGAAAAAGCGCAAATCGTTGCGATTAATGCGATCACAACTGACCTTGGCAGTGATTTTGAGATTCGCCGGACAGAGTTTGTCGGGCCAACCATTGGCGCAGAGCTGGCAGAAAAAGGTGTTTTGGCGGTTATCTGCGCGCTATTTGCCATCATGGTCTATATTTGGTTCCGTTTCGAGTGGCAGTTTTCTCTCGCAGCCCTTATTGCTCTTAGTCATGATGTCATTACCACTATTGGCATTTTTGCCCTGACCAATTTTGAATTTAATCTGGCAACGGTCGCAGCTATCCTGACCATTGCTGGTTACTCCATTAATGATACGGTTGTTGTGTTTGACCGTGTGCGCGAAAATATGCGGCGCTATAAATCATGGTCCCAGCCAGATATTTTGAACCGTTCCTTAAATGAAACGCTTGCCAGAACAGTGATGACATCCATCACGACAGCGCTTGCGCTGATTGCTATTGCGGTATTTGGCGGTGCTGTTTTGCGTGACTTTGCGCTTGCGATGCTGTGGGGTGTTGCTATCGGGACTTACTCATCTGTATTTATTGCTGTTGGGATTGTCTCGCGGTTTGATTTATCGCGCAGTGATGATGATAATTCTGTCCCCATCCCAGAATATGAGCGTGAAGGCAAAATATAGCATGTCAGACAGCCCTCATAAGCCGGCGATAACAGTTCAGGAATTTTCTGGTGATGCTGCTCTTCAGATTGTCCATAGCTATGGCGGCGGCGGATTTAGAATTACCAAAGAATCTTATGTCGGCTCTCAATTTATTATGTCTCGCCTAAGGCTGGATTGGTCTATTACGACTGCTGAAGACGTCACTTTTGAGGGTATAATGGCAATGCTTGGTGATGAACGCCCCGATTTATTGCTGCTCGGTCTTGGCGAAGCGCCGATGACAAATCTTCCCGTCCTTGGCAAAGCATTATCGCAAGAAGGTGTTCGCCTTGAGGTCATGTCAACGCCTGCGGCGTGCCGGACATGGAATGTGATGGTGTCAGAAGGGCGGTCGGCTGCCGCTGGTCTTCTGGCAATCGACTAAGGGGTTTTGGTTATGGCAGGAACAGCTGCACCCTCACAGTGGCACCTCCTTCGTGATATTTCTGTATCCTATGCGCACTGCTTTATGTTTGTCTCACCTGCAATACGCGAGCCATTATGCACAGTGCTTTTGCTAGCGCTTGAACTTGAAAAAGCGCTTGTAAGTGAAGAGGTGATGATACGTCTTATTCGTATCCAATGGTGGGATGATGCCATTTCAGCAGGAACATCGCATCATGCACATCCCCTTATTCGCCAGATAATCACCTTAAAAGAGCAGGGAATTCTTACTGCTGAGTCCTTGGATGGGTTATGCGAGAGCTGGCGTAGCGCAGCAGAAGATAGAGATTGTCTGGCAGCGGCATGGCAGACAAGCATTGCCTGTCTAGCATCTATAATTGGGGCATCCAAAATTGGAGCCTCTAATATGAGTGGTAGCAACGATGAAATAGCCCGCAAAATTGGGGCTCAGATATGTCAGTCGCGGACACGCCAGCCCGTCACCGCTCTTTCGCTAGATGACCGGCACGCTTTGATGCGTTCGGGCGCGATAAAGTCAGTCCTATCGGGTTTGAGTTTTATGGCTGTCCGCTCTAGCACTGAAAATAGCCCGCATCCCGATGATGACCCGCTATTCATCTTCAAGCTTTGCTGGCACTTACTGCTGCGCTCATCTGCATAAGGCTTTATTAAAACACGCGAAAAACCCTGAAAACCCTAGCCAATATGGGCAAGCTCTTCAGGCAGTGTCACATTTGCCCATTTTGCGAGTGATGAAAGTGCCCGGCCAGCATAGGCTGCTTTGCGGTCACGGCCGCGTAGCTTGCGGGGTTTCTTCCCCTCAACTGTGACCATCTCTAACGGCGGGAATAGCCCAAAATTCACATTCATTGGCTGAAAGCTGTCAGCCATTGCGCCGCCTGTCAGATGGCTAAGCAAGGCGCCATGGGCTGTATCAATTGGCGGTGCCTGCCAGTCCAAACCAAGCAAGTCAGATGCTGCCATCTGTCCTGTCATGCCGCCAATTGCAGCAGATTCAATATAGCCCTCAACGCCTGTAATCTGACCAGCAAACCGCAGGGCAGGGCGCGCCTTCAGGCGTAATTGCTCATCTAACAAGCGCGGTGAATTAATAAAGGTGTTTCTGTGTAAGCCGCCAAGACGGGCAAATTGTGCGCCCTCTAGCCCCGGTATCATCTGGAAAATACGGACCTGTTCGGCATATTTCAGCTTGGTCTGGAACCCAACCATATTAAAAAGAGTGCCAAGCTTATTATCCTGGCGTAATTGCACAACCGCATAGGGCCGCGAGCCATCATGGCTGTTAGTCAGGCCAACAGGTTTCATCGGTCCAAATCGCAACGTCTGCTCGCCGCGTTCTGCCATAACCTCAACCGGCATACAGCCATCAAAATAGGGGGTGTTTTCTTCCCATTCTCGGAATGACATTTTATCACCCGCCAGCATTTCAGAGATGAAGCTGTGATACTGCTCTTCGGTCATCGGACAGTTTATATAGTCTTTGCCATCACCGCCATCATGGGTTTTGTCATAACGTGACTGGAACCATGCAACATCCATATTTATACTATCAACATGTAGAATGGGCGCAATAGCGTCAAAAAAGGCAAGGTCATCTTCGCCCGTTAGCCCCCGAATGCCCTCAGCCAAAGAAGGTGAAGTCAACGGGCCGGTAGCAATAATCGTCTGTCCCCACTCTTCAGGGGGAAGCCCTGCGACTTCCTCGCGGATAAGGGTTATATTGGGATGTGCAGTAATGGCGCGTTGCACGCCTTGGGAAAATAAATCTCTGTCAACAGCAAGTGCGCCGCCTGCCGGAACCCGCGCCTTATCTGCCTCTGCCATGATAACAGAATTCAGCATCCTCATTTCCGCATGAAGAACGCCAACCGCATTTGCACTCGCATCATCTGAGCGGAACGAATTTGAGCATACTAATTCAGCAAGATTTTCAGTTTCATGCACATCAGTCTTACGCACAGGGCGCATTTCATGCAAAGCAACCGACACGCCCATTTCTGCAGCCTGCCATGCAGCTTCAGAGCCAGCAAGGCCGCCGCCAATGATATGTAGTAGGGGAGGAGATATTTTATCTGTCATAACGCTTAGGATACCTGTTTTGTGCGATCTTGGGAAGCGGCAAGAGCCCGCGCAAGATATTGACCTGTATAGGATTCAGCAACTGCAGCAATATCTTCTGGCGTGCCTGTTGCAACAACCTGTCCGCCACCATCACCGCCTTCTGGCCCCATATCAATAACGTAATCAGCTGTCTTTATCACATCGAGATTATGTTCGATAACGATAACAGTATTGCCGCCCTCTACCAATTCCTGAAGCACCTCTAGTAATTTGGCAATATCGGCAAAATGAAGTCCGGTTGTTGGCTCATCAAGAATGTAAATCGTCTTTCCTGTCGCCCGGCGGGAAAGCTCTTTTGAGAGTTTTACACGCTGTGCCTCACCGCCAGATAAGGTTGTTGCTTGCTGGCCTATGCGCACATAGCCAAGCCCAACACGCACCATTGTCTGTAGCTTGTCACGAATAGATGGAACAGCCTTGAAATAGCCAACACCTTCTTCAACTGTCATATCAAGAATGTCTGCTATCGACTTGTCTCTCCACCTTATTTCTAGTGTTTCACGATTATATCTTTTGCCTTTGCAGGTATCGCATGTCACATAGACGTCAGGCAGAAAATGCATTTCGATCTTAATAACGCCGTCCCCTTGGCAGGCCTCGCACCGGCCGCCTTTGACATTGAAAGAAAACCGTCCTGGGGCATAGCCGCGTGTCCGGGATTCTGGCAAGCCGGAAAACCATTCCCTGATAGGGGTAAATGCCCCTGTATAGGTGGCTGGGTTGGAGCGCGGCGTCCGCCCAATCGGAGACTGGTCAATATCAACAACCTTATCCAACAGCTCAAGGCCAACAATATCTGTATAGGGCGCCGGAAGCTCGCGCGCTTTATGCAGTTTTCGTGACAAGGCCTTCCAGAGTGTTTCAAGAACAAGTGTCGATTTTCCGCCGCCCGAAACACCTGTCACACAGGTAAAGACCCCAAGCGGGAAGGAGACTGTTACATCTTGCAGATTATTACCGGTTGCGCCTTTAAGAGTTATCTGGCGCTTTTTTGTTATTTTTCTGCGGTGTGCCGGAATAGCGATTTCCTTGGCACCACTGAGATATTGACCCGTGACTGAGGCAGGGTTTGCCGATATTTCGCTGGCGGTGCCTGACGCAACAACAACCCCGCCATGAATCCCCGCCCCCGGGCCCATATCGACCACATAGTCGGCCGCCCGAATAGCATCTTCATCATGTTCAACAACAAGAACTGTATTACCAAGGTCACGCAATCTGACGAGTGTTGATAGCAGGCGGTCATTATCGCGCTGATGCAGCCCAATAGACGGCTCATCAAGGACATATAACACACCCGTCAGGCCTGAGCCGATTTGAGATGCCAATCTAATACGTTGAGATTCGCCGCCCGATAATGTGCCTGAATTGCGTGATAAGTTTAGATAGCGCAGGCCAACATTGCCTAAAAAGCCAAGGCGTTCATTGATTTCCTTTAAAATACGGCTGGCAATCTCATTATCCTGTGCCGACAGGCTTTCATTCAAATCAGCAAACCATTCCAGTGCATCCCCGATAGCAAGGGCAGAGACCTCCGAGATGTCTTTTTCCGCAACACGAACGGCAAGGGCTTCAGGCTTTAGGCGTTTGCCATGACAGCTATCGCAAGGATGCTGCGCCCGGAATTTTTCAAGCTCATCGCGCACCCAGTTAGAATCAGTCTCACGATAGCGCCGCGCAAGGTTAGGCATAATACCTTCAAACGGCTTGGTTGTGCGGTAAGAGCGCAACCCGTCATCATAGACCATCTCAACAGGAGTTTTGCCGCTTCCCTGTAACAGCAACGCCTGCACATCATCAGGTAGTTTGTTAAAACTGACATCAAGAGAAAAGGTAAAGCTGCGCGCAAGGCTTTCCAGTGTTTGGATATAGTAGCGCGAAGATGAGTTTGCCCACGGCGCCAGAGCGCCATCACGTAACGATAACGAGCTGTCTGGGACAATCAGCTGATTGTCAAAATGGGCAGTCATGCCAAGGCCATCACATGCCGGGCATGCGCCAAACGGATTGTTGAATGAAAACAGGCGCGGCTCAACTTCATCAATGGTAAAACCAGACACAGGACAGGCAAATCGTGCTGAAAAGACCGTACGAACATCTGTTTTTGCATCAACCGCATAAACAAGCCCGTCAGCCAGCTCAAGAGCTGTTTCCAGAGAATCAGCAAGCCGCGTTGCCAGGCTATCCTGATCGCCCTTGATAATCACCCGATCTACAATGATATCAATGTCATGTTTCCGCTTTTTATCAAGCTCGGGCGGCGTATCAAGGTCATGCATTTCACCATCTATACGCGCACGGCTAAAGCCGCGTTGCAAAAGAGCTGCCATATCTTTTTTATATTCGCCCTTACGCCCCCGCACGACAGGCGCCATGAGATAAAGCCGCGTACCATCTTCCATTGCAAGCAGGGCATCAACCATCTGACTAACAGTCTGAGAGGTAATGGGAAGGCCAGTTGCTGGCGAGTAGGGGATACCAACACGTGCCCATAACAGCCGCATATAGTCATATATTTCAGTGACAGTCCCGACTGTTGAGCGCGGGTTACGAGAGGTTGTTTTCTGTTCAATGGAAATGGCCGGCGACAGGCCTTCTATAAGGTCAACATCGGGCTTCTGCATCATTTCCAGAAACTGACGGGCATAAGCAGATAATGATTCAACATACCGGCGCTGCCCTTCGGCATATATCGTATCAAAGGCAAGGCTTGATTTTCCAGAGCCGGACAGGCCCGTTAAAACAACAAGCTTATCGCGCGGCAGGTCAATAGATACATCTTTGAGATTATGTTCACGTGCCCCGCGTACAGAAATAACTCTTTGTTTTTCTTCCATTCCTGCCTCTTACACCTGACGTGAAAATACACCCCTTACGTGCGAGGAAAGAGTCCTATCACGCCTACCAACATGGTGCTTCTGACCCTATATAATCACTTATCGACCTGATATCCATCTGAGGACGAAAAAAACCATCGGAAAAGTCTTCTTTGAGATATGATATGTGTTACTGTGATGTCTCATTTAGGGGAGCTGGAACCGCCACGGGGCGAACCGCTTCTTCACGAGACTAACCTTTTTGCAAGGGAGATGGATTTTCAATGGCAGGCAGCGTGAACAAAGTGATTCTGATCGGTAACCTCGGCAAGGATCCAGACGTAAGAAGCACTCAGGACGGCATGAAAATTGTAAATCTTGCCATTGCGACATCAGAGCGCTGGAAGGATAAAAATTCCGGCGAACAGCGCGAAAAAACAGAATGGCATCGCGTCGTTATCTTTAATGAAAACCTTGCTCGGCTTGCAGAACAATATCTGCGCAAAGGCAGCACGGTTTATATTGAAGGTCAGCTTCAAACCCGTAAATGGACAGACCAGCAGGGCGCCGAAAAATATACAACAGAAATCGTGCTGCAACGCTATCGTGGCGAGATGACATTTATTGGCGGGCGTTCTGATAGTGGCCAGCCTCCTGCTGATGACAGTATGGGGGGCGGCTTTGGCGGCGGCGGCGGTGTTAGCACCGGTACAACACCCCCACCAATGGCTGGTAGTGACAATATTGATGATGATATCCCGTTCTAGGGTAGCGTTCCAAAATAGGGCGTTTTTTGCCCTAAATCAGTAAAATATTAGCAAGGCACACCCTATCGATGAGTGTGCCTTCTTTTTTGCCCTGAAAAATGTAAAATAAACCACTTTTTAACCACAATATCTGGTGTTTGAGGGGTAGCCTATGGTATAAATATTGAAATATGGCATGCTAGTACTGGCAGCCCACAGAGGAGTTTTTTGTTTGTCTGATTCAACAATGTCTGGTGGCCCAACGAGCCCAATAGTTTCAATTTCTGACGAGATGCGCCGGTCATATCTTGACTATGCGATGAGCGTCATTGTTGCACGGGCATTGCCAGATGTGCGCGATGGGTTAAAGCCAGTTCACCGCCGCATTCTTTATGCGATGATGGAAGGCAAATATGACTGGAATAAGCCGCCGCGTAAGTCTGCGCGTATCGTGGGGGATGTTATGGGTAACTATCACCCGCATGGTGATAGCTCTATCTATGAGGCTATGGTCCGCATGGCTCAGGCGTTTTCAATGCGTGTTCAGCTTGTTGATGGTCAGGGTAATTTCGGGTCGGTTGATGGCGATCCTGCCGCTGCGATGCGTTATACAGAAAGCCGGCTCGCCAGAGCGGCTGAATCGCTGTTGCGCGACATCGATAGTGATACTGTTGAATTTGTGCCAAACTATGATGAAACACAGCCTGAACCATCTGTGCTTCCTGCCGAGTTTCCCAATCTTTTAGTCAATGGGGCAGGCGGTATTGCTGTTGGGATGGCAACAAACATTCCGCCGCATAACCCAAATGAAGTTATTACGGCCTGTATGGAACTTATCAAAAACCCTGATATCAGCGATGATGAGTTGCTTGAAATCGTGCCGGGACCTGATTTTCCAACGGGCGCTTATATTATGGGCCGGGCTGGTATTCGTGATGCCTATGCGACTGGCCGCGGCTCAGTCATGATGCGTGCACGAGCAGAAATACAGCTTACAGCGCGTGACCGGGAACAGATAATCGTAACCGAAATCCCTTATCAGGTTAACAAAGCCCAGCTATTGGAGCGTATTGGCGAGCTTGTGCGCGAAAAAACCATCGAGGGGATTTCTGATATCCGTGATGAGTCTGATCGCCAAGGCATGCGGATGGTGATTGAGGTAAAGCGCGATGATTCAGCTGATGTTGTGCTGAACCAGCTTTATCGCCATACCCGCCTTCAAACCAGCTTTGCTGTAAATATGCTGGCAATGCATGCTGGCAGACCTCAGCAGATGGGGCTAAAGACTGTGCTCAGTGCATTTTGTGCATTCAGGCAGGAGGTTGTCACCCGTAGAACACGTTTCCAGCTTAGCAAGGCACGTGAGCGGGCTCATATTCTGGCTGGATTGCTTGTTGCGCTGGCCTCTATTGATGAAATTATCGACCTTATCAAAAAAGCACCAAATGCAGAGCAGGCCCGCACGACATTGATGGATATCGCCTGGCCTGCAAGCGAGGTTGAACCGTTTATTGCGCTGATTGATGATCCGGGCCATATGGTTGTTGATGGTAAATATCATCTGTCTGAAACGCAGGCCAGGTCCATTCTTGAGTTGCGCTTGCAGCGCTTGACAGGGATGGAACGCGATAAGCTTGCAGATGAAACCAAAGATCTTGCTGAGCAAATTGCTGATTTTCTTGATATTCTGTCTAGCCAGGACCGGCTAACTTCAGTTGTACTTGAAGAGCTTGAGGCCGTTCGCACCCGTCTTGATAGCCCGCGCCGCACCGAAATATCGGATCTGGCCCATGATACTGATGATGAGGACCTCATCCAACAAGAAGATATGGTCGTCACAGTATCGCATCGGGGCTATATTAAGCGCGTTGCCTTGTCTGACTACCGTGCCCAGCGCCGCGGCGGCAAAGGCAGGACGGGCATGAAAACCCGTGATGAAGATTTTGTCTCACGGTTGTTTGTTGCCAATACCCACACACCCATCCTGTTCTTTACATCAACTGGCATGGTGTATCAGCTAAAATGCTATAAATTGCCAATCGCCTCACCGCAAGGATTAGGCAAGGCAATGATTAACTTGCTGCCAATTGCTCCTGAAGAGACCATTCAAACAGTCATGCCAATGCCAGCTGATCCCGATACATGGGATAAGCTGAATATTATGTTTGCAACCGCACAGGGCAATATCAGGCGGAATCTACTGACCGATTTCACGAATATTATGAAAAACGGTAAAATTGCGATGAAACTGAATGAAGGCGACAGCCTTATTGGCGTTCTGCCGTGTCAGGAAGCCGATAATGTCTTGCTTGCTACCCGCAAAGGTAAGGCTATCCGCTTTGCAGTGAACGAAGTTCGCGTATTTGCTGGCCGAAGCTCAGTAGGTGTTCGCGGTATGCGACTTCTGGGTGATGACCAAATGGTCTCAATGTGCGTTATCCGTGATCCTGAGCAGGAATTCGTGCTTTCAATCACTGATAATGGCTATGGCAAACGCACAGCTGTCTCTGAATATCGCCGGACTGGCAGAGGCGGGCAGGGGGTTGCCAATATTGAAACGTCAGAACGTAATGGTTCAGTGGTTGCATCCTTTACAGTCTTTGCAGAAGATCAGTTAATGCTTGTTACCAATGCCGGAAAGGTCATCCGTATCCGTGTTGATGGCGGCGAGGGCGATGTTATTCGAATCGCTGGCAGAAAAACGCAAGGGGTAAGGTTGTTTGAGACGGCCAGTGATGAAAAAGTTGTATCGGTTGGCGTAATCCGCGATGCTGACGATGATGAAGACGATGATAACGCGCCTGAGTTGGGTCCTGATGCTGGCTCTGAAGTGTCAGCAGATAACAATGAGGGCGAAGCCGGAACACCGGATATACCGACTGAGGAATAGTCAGTCATTATGCATGCGAGGATGATAGACTGATGACAAAGCGCATTGCCCTTTATCCCGGAACTTTTGATCCGCTTACATTCGGCCACCTGAATATCATAGAGCGTGCCAGCGCTCTCTGTGACAAGCTTGTGGTTGGTGTGGCTCAGAATAGCGGCAAATCTCCTATTTTCTCCCTTGATGAGCGGCTTTCCATTATCTCTGAGCAAATTGCTACGCTTCAGCCAAAAGGTGGTGGGTCAATTGAAGCCATGGCGTTCACGGGCCTGCTGACCCGGTTTGCAGATTCTATCGGCGCAATCATGATTATTCGCGGCCTGCGGGCTGTTTCTGACTTTGAATATGAATTTCAGATGGCAAGTATGAATAAACGACTAAAGCCAGATATGGAGACTATCTTCCTGACAGCCTCAGAAAACCAGCATTTTGTGGCTTCATCTTTGGTAAAAGAAGTGGCGCGTTTTGGTGGTGACGTGACCTCCTTTGTCCCTGAAAAAGTCAATCAGCGCCTGCTAGATTACTTCTCTGATAATGAAGCATAAGCCAGTTTTTTCCCGGCTTCACGGTAAGCAAGAGAGAAACCTGCAAGAGAGATGAAAAAACACTTGATTACCGAGCCGTAAATGCCTAATTTGCAGTCCAATCACGCTTGTCGTGACGTGAGGGCGGTTAGCTCAGTTGGTAGAGCAAGTGACTTTTAATCACTGGGTCACAGGTTCGAATCCTGTACCGCTCACCATATATTAAAGGCACTGTGACGGTCATCGGACCAGACCAGTGCCTTTTTTTATATCAGAATCATAAAGCTATGAGTAATTGCTGGCATTGCTGAGTTTTATAGGGTGGCATCTCATCAGGTGATCTATAGTCAAATGACGTCAGCAGCCAGATATTAGATATCATATGAAATTTATCTGGACAGAGTATTTCGATGCTTCCAAAATTACCAAAAAAAAGACCATGTAACCTTATTAAAGATTAGTTAGGCGATAAATTATGAATTACTTTTTAACGACCCCTCAACAACCATCAAAAGCATTATCTGAGGATGAACTTAAGGCGCTAGCCTTAAAGACGAAGGAAAAGGCAGACGCGCAGGAAAAGAAACAAGGCAAGAAAAGCTGTGGTTGTTGCTAGTCAAACTATCAAAGGGCGGCTTATAACGCTCATTTCCTAATGCTGAGGAGTTTGCTCGATGACATTACCGATAAATGGTAGCTGTAACCCTCTATGATGGCGACTATGTCTATTAAGACGGCTGACATACCTTTGAGTGGGGATATGGGCCGTTGGTGAGATCAGGTATTATGTATGACTGATTTATTATCAGTATTTGACGTTCTTATTGATGCGGTAGTTCCAGTTGCCTGTATTTTTGGCATAGGATATTTATCGGGCATTTTTCGAGTCTTTGATAAACAACAAGCCCTCACTATCTTGAAATTTGTTGGTATGTTTGGGGTGCCATCAATATCAGCCTCAATATTAATAACCACTGACGTCACCGCAATGGATTTCGACTTAAGTTTGTCATATCTGGCAGTTGAAGTAGCTGTTTATCTGTTTGCAGCAGCCATTGCGCGGGTTGTTTTCGCTGTTGGTATTGCTGAAGCTCTTATTATTGGTATGGCGTGCAGTTTCTCAAACCATGTATTATTTATCTATCCTATCTCTCAGTTTCTATTTGATGAAACGCTGTTACAGCCCATTAAAACAATCATTGCAACAGATGTAATTGTGCTAACACTGAGCATTATAGTGCTTGATTTTATAACGAGTAGTCGCCGGACACTCAGCGCGCATATTGTGAAGCAAATTACCAATCCCGCTCTCGTTGGGTTTGCTATCGGCCTAGGTCTTGTTATGATCCCTGGCGGGGTTCCCCTTAGCCTTGAGCGAACATCTTTATTCATTGCTCAGTCTGCAGCCCCAACTGCGTTATTTGTCTCGGGTATTTTACTGTCACAGAAAAGTGATGCCAGAAATTTCCAGCTGGCCTCTGTTATTACTGTAATGAAGGTGGGCGTTTTTCCCCTCATTGCATTAATGCTGATTGTCTGGGGCAGGGGCTATGACCTAGATACAGCAAAAACAACGATGTTAGTTGCTGTGGCGCCTGTTGGACTTATGGCCTTAACTTTTGCGCCACGCTACAATGTCGAGACTGGTCCAATCGCTATTGCAATGCTGTGGTCGATGATAATTTCAATATGTCTTATCCCGATTATTGTTGTGCTAGCCTAAAATATTCACTGGTTTTACACGCAAGTGAGCGTTTAACCTATTGACTAGCAGGCGTTTTCTTTTGACGGGCAGCGTTTATTGCTGGCTTAGGAATCTATCCTGAAAAGCCTATATCCCTCTTTGATGCTGACTTTATTCTGAGCATTATAGCTATCAACATCTGACTTAATTTGCTGAAAAACAGTCTTTGCGACTTTCTCATCGGGATAATGAATAATATATATCCCGGAATTTTCACCCGTCTGAATAAATTCAGCGGCGAGGGCGCCGAGTTCCAAAACTCGTGGTGACCATTTTGCTTCAAAATAGGCAACGGTCATTTCAAACTGCATCTTGGATGGTGAGGTAATATCAACAACCCGAATATACATATCGCGGATAACTCCTAATTCTACTGCAAAAAAACGATATTACTGCCGAAAAGCCTTGTGACAAGATGAACAGGTTTGCGCCAGTTGCTTGAACGCATTAATTGTTTCATCCTGTTGTTCGGATTGCGCTGCTAGAATGAGCGCATCAGCCGCAATTTCATGCGCTTTTGCCTCATTAACAAAGCTATCAAATGACTCCCAAATGCGCGGCGACGCTTTGCTTGGCGCTTCGCCACTGCCTTCTGGGAAATAGTCTGGCATAACACGCGCCCAGTCCCGAATAGAGGTTGCTGCTGTGGCAATCGTTTTAAAATCCTGCGCGCCAAGAGCCGCTTGAATCTGTTTAAGCTGCTGCTTTGACTCAGAAAATCTGTCCATGCGCTGCTTCACAATACCCGTCGCGCCGTCATGCGCATCGACCGTTACGATAAGCGAGCTTCCAGCAAAGATAAAAAGAGAAAGGATAATAACTGACCTGATCATTGCGATTTCCACCATCATAAAAATAAAACATATCTAATGATAAGCGTGCCAAATGAAATGGTCTAGTCTGCCGCTCTCTCTTGGAGCAAAAAAGTAACCTTATTTTGTATAAAACTACCCCCCAGTCTTAGGGAAAAACTGAGGGGCAGCACCATGTAATGATATTTCTCTAGGGAGGAGGGCAAAAGATTATATCATTACATAGTCACCGCTTCTATCCACAGCAATCATCACAAAGGGGCTGGGACGGAAACAGGCATAATTCTCATCCTGTGTCATGGATGAAGACACATCTTCAATCAGAGTTGTGAGGCATTTGGAGGAAAAAAAGCGTTTTCCGACTGAACTTTCTGCATTCAATGTCCGGAAAAAGGTCACTTTGATATCTGATGTGCTCATAATTAAAAAAACTCCTGTAACGCGTATAACTAATCTGGGGTCAGACAATGTGAGTGCAGTGCGTCTGACCCAGTTACTTTACGATTGGGAGTATTAATTTTTAATTAACGCTAATTCACAATAGCGTGAACTACGAGACTTGGCGGCTAACGCGAAAGCTTCTAGTGCGTTAGAGAAGGGAGTGCCGGTTATAAAACAACACAGAACCAGACTGTGATGTCTATTATGCCACGGCATTTAGGGCCATGAGCATTGCGGCTCACTGCGATAACTTATTGTAATAACATCATATCATAATAATTATGTCGCATAATGTATATTATGTATTATTTTAAACTATGATATTTAAAATGTTACGCTAGATCACACCACATGGCTTAAGATGTGCTGCCAGTCAGACTTGCC
>DGJU01000008.1:0-2074 GCA_002387605.1 Alphaproteobacteria bacterium UBA4588
AGCCCATCTTTTTGCAACAGGGCAAGCGCCTGACGAACCGTGACGGTGGCCACACTGAAATCTAGTGCCAATACAGGAATGGGGGGGAGGAAATCACCATTAGCCCAAGCACCATCAAGGATTTGCGATCGAAGGGTTTCATAAAGCTGATAATAAAGCGGCAGTGGTCCAGCGGCGCTCATTGTTGCAGCACTTACTCCGGCAGCCGGTTGGCCTATTTTGCATTTATGCAATCTTGTCATGCCTGTTATCCTTTGGTGAAAAGGCTTGCCAAATCACAGAAGCAATAGTAAAAATTCTAACATACTACAAATAGAATGTTTAGATATTTATTATGAATTTTGCTCATCATACATATACGCATATTATTATCGGCGCGGGGTCTGCGGGCTGTCTTCTTGCGAACCGGATATCATCTAANNCCTGACTATAAAATTCTGTTGATAGAGGCTGGAAGTTGGGACCGGAATCTCTGGATTAAGTTACCTGTAGGCTATTTTAAATCGATTAATAACCCAGCTGTTTCGCGGCATTTCCCAACCAGCCCCAGTGCCGGTACGGCTGGGCGCTCGATTATCTGGCCGCGGGGCCGGGTCATTGGCGGATCAAGTAGCATTAATGGATTAATTTTTATTCGCGGGCAAAAAGAAAACTTTGATGGCTGGGACGCCTTGGGCAATAAAGGCTGGTCATATAATGATGTGCTTCCCTATTTTCGCAAACTAGAACAATTTTCCGGCGCGCCATCACAATTCCATGGCCATCACGGCGATCTGCGAGTCTCAGAATTGCGCAATCATCATCCCCATTGCGAAGCTTGGGTAGCCGCAGCCCAGCATCTTGGCCTGCCAGAAAATGACGATTTTAATGGGGCGTCCACCTATGGGGTTGGGGCCTATCATCTTTCGATTGGCAAGCGTTTGCGCTCTAGTGCGGCGGCGGCTTTTTTGAAGCCAGTGTTATCACGGGACAATCTAACCGTAATCACAGAAACGATGGTTGAGAAAATTATTATCACTGATGGCGTGGCAACAGGTGTCCGGGTAAAGCATAAAGGAACAAGCACAACCATAAGCGCAGAAGCAGAAATTATTCTTTGTGCCGGTGCCATTCAATCACCGCAGATCTTGCAATTATCTGGGGTAGGGCCAGCAAAGCTGTTATCGCAGCTTGATATACCGGTTGTGGTGGACCGGCCTGAGGTTGGTGGCAATTTACAGGATCATTACCAGATGCGTACGATCCTAAAAATGAATGATCCGGTGTCCTTGAACAATCAGGTACGCAGCCCCCTCGCGCTTATGAAAATGGGGTTTGACTGGCTAATTAAAGGCCGCGGGCCATTAACTGTTGGCGCTGGCCAGGTTGGTGGTGCAGGGCGCACCGAACATGCACCAACTGCCGCCCCTGATGTGCAGTTCAATGTCATGCCGCTTTCGGTTGATAAGCCTGGCGAGCCTTTGCATAGCTATTCCGGTTTCACAGCTGCAGTATGGCAATGCCATCCAGAATCACGCGGCAGGATTGATATTGCCTCGCCCGATCCAGCGGCCGACCCAACAATACAACCAAATTATCTTTCTACTGAGCTTGATCAGAAAACAATGGTTGCCGGCATTAAAATGCTGCGAAACATATATCAGCAACCGCCATTCAAAACATTATGGCATGATGAAATGGTGCCCGGCAATCAGGTTCAGACAGATGATGAAATTCTGTCTGCGATTCAATCCGGCGGCGGTACGGTCTATCATTGTGTTGGCACCTGCCGTATGGGTGTTGATAAAAATGCGGTTGTCACGCCGGAGTTGAAGGTTCGCGGCGTTGAAAGATTGCGCGTGGTTGATGCATCAGTAATGCCCTTAATTACCTCGGCAAACACGAATGCGCCTACCTATATGATTGCCGAAAAGGCGGCTGATATGATTCAGCGTGGGTCTTGATGCGGCGACATAAACATTACCGCTTAGTCTCACGATATCAGGGTGCTAAGACGGGTGTCTGAATAATCATGCCATTCATTGTTTTTTTCGCGCAACCAGGATGAGCAAACGAGCTCATAGATTGACCGATA
>DGJU01000008.1:2235-3455 GCA_002387605.1 Alphaproteobacteria bacterium UBA4588
CGTCCAAATTCTGAATAGGTGACAACCAATACATCATCCCATCTTCCCATTTTAATCAAATTTTGGCGAAATGATGCAAGCCCTTCTGCCAAATCAGAAAGCAGCCTTGGATGTTGCCATTTTTGCCCCTCATGCGTATCGAACGAGCCATGCTGTACATGCATAACAGGGATGGCAGTCTCAGACCCTATTACCCTCAAGACATCTGTTAACTGTGTTGAAAAATTGCCATAAGGCATCCGACGAGGTAATCGCCCCGCAGGGAAACGTGCTAATTTTTGACTGAGTTGCGTTGAGGCCTGAGATAAGTCAGCTTTCTTTTTAATAATTTTTTTCATCAAAGAATTTACTGATGTTGAGGCATCAGAGGCGCTTAACCCAGCGAGCTGATTTAAACGCGCCATACTTACATACACCCCATCCCCGCGAGCAAACAGGCCAAGAGACCCCTCAAGACTTGCACCATGCGCAACAACCTCATCACTCGAATATAGCTTCTCAAGTGACTTAGTTAACCATCCAGTCGTGCGTGAATTTTGCCCATCGCCGCCTGTCTCCCAAATAGCAATCGACTTAAAGTGAGACCGGTTCTGCCCTGGATATCCAACCCCCTGAATCATAGCAAGATCCTCAGAAATTGACCCATCAAGTGCAGACATAGACTGAGCCAGGCCCACCCGGCCAACGAGCGGGCTTTGACCGACATCGATTATTTGATCCTTTTTAAGGTGCAAATTTGGACGGAATTTCTGATAATTGTCGGTTTCAAACGGCGCCAGAGTATTAATCCCATCATTCGCGCCTTTAAGTTCTACTAGGACAAGGTATTTATTAGAAAAACTCGATGCCCAACTAAGTGTTGGATTCATCGCCATTATGGCCATCCATGACATTAAATTACGTCTTAATATATCCATCACATAACCTCATTTAATATTCAGATAAGGACTCATAACAACTTGCTTAAGGTCGGTTAAACGCTCTCCTTCATAATGACTTAACATCCAACTCTCCAGTGGCTCTGATGCAAGCGTTAGAAATGTTTCAAGCTGGGCATGCCATTCATCGAATGTAATCGCCTCTCCTGAGCCAAGAGTATATTTTGTATCGTCTAATGCTATTGGCGCCATCATGGATTGCATATTAGTCATGTTTAGTGTTGCCTCTGATTGAGACGCATTATGTTCAACTAACCTGTAGCCATTTTTAGGAGTCCAGCG
>DGJU01000067.1:0-13655 GCA_002387605.1 Alphaproteobacteria bacterium UBA4588
CCGAAAATTCTCATCTCGATAAATGGCTATCATTATAACGGCAAAATAATCGATAAGCGCGAGGTTGTTGCCCAGCTAGTCGACGCCCTGCCCTCTATTGAAGCTGTTCTAATTGATTTCTACCTTGATGATTATCGCGATATATCGATGATTAGAGCGGCTTCTGTTTTCGCAGATGCCCTAACCCATGCGCCGCTTGATAGCTTTGTGCGGGTTGGGTTTAATGACCCGCTATTTATTCTGTATTCGTCTGGCACGACAGGCGCACCGAAATGTATTGTACATTCGGTTGGCGGTACAATCAGCCAGCATGTCAAAGAACACCGGCTCCATACTGATGTCAGGCAGGGTGATAGAGCGTTTTATTTTTCAACCTGTGGCTGGATGATGTGGAACTGGCTTGTGTCCTGCCTAATGGCAGGCGCGACAGCTGTTGTGTATGAGGGCAGCCCGTTTTATCCCGGCCCGGAACGTCTCTGGGAAATGGCCGAGACAGAAAAACTGACCCTGTTCGGCACATCAGCTAAATATCTGGATGCTGTTCGCAAAGAAGGCATTATTCCTGCTGATATTGCCGACTTATCTGCGTTAAGGACATTATGTTCCACAGGCTCGCCGCTCTCAGAAGAAAGTTTTGATTTTGTCTATGAGAGCATCAAATCAGATGTCCATCTCTCCTCTATTTCAGGGGGTACTGACCTTATGGCTTGCTTTGTTCTGGGCTGTCCTACTTTGCCTGTCTATGCCGGCGAAATTCAGGTGCGCGGACTTGGAATGGACGTTGCCATCCTTGATGATGAGGGCAAAATCGTTGCAGGAGAACAAGGTGAGCTATGCTGTTTAACTCCATTCCCATCAATGCCTGTTGGGTTCTGGAAAGATGATGATGGCAGTCGCTATCATGCAGCTTACTTCGATATGTTTGATAATATCTGGCGGCATGGTGATTGGGGAACACTCACCCCCCGTGGCGGGATTATTATCCATGGACGATCAGATGCGACCTTAAACCCGGGCGGTGTTCGTATCGGGACAGCTGAAATTTACCGGATTGTTGAAGCTTTTGATGAGATTATAGAAGCTCTTGTTATTGGCCAGAGCGCTGATAATGACGTGCGCATCGTCCTGTTTGTCCGGTTAGCGCAGGGATGCGTTCTCTGCGACGAGCTGCAACAGCGCTTGCGAGCCGCTATTCGCAAAGATGCAAGCCCGCGCCATGTGCCGGCTGTTATCTGCACGGTCACAGATATTCCGCGCACACGCTCTGGCAAAATCACAGAATTAGCTGTGCGTGATGTTGTTCATGGGCGGGCGGTTAAAAACACGGAAGCATTGTCAAACCCCGAAGCGCTTGACCAATTTAAAGACCGCCCAGAACTCGCTACCTAGCGTAGTTACGCGTTGTTCAAAAATTGCTGTAGGCCGCTTGAGCTTGCAAATTGTTTGCGCGCCCGCTTTAACGCCGGCAACATTTCGGCAAGTGATGCTGCTTCGGCCTTTGCGACTGCCTCATCATCAGAAGCATCGGTGAAGGGCTGAGGAGGGCAGACAACAAGGTTATAGCTAAAAGCAGCCCCTGCCCGCGCAGCAACATCTCTTAATTTAGCTTTTGAGCCAACCGGCCAGCGCTCCCGCAGCACAAGCATCAGAACAAAGCTATCTGCCTGATAGGTAACACCATTTTCTTCTGCCTGCTGGTAGAGCAATAACGCTGCCGCATCTTCGATAAGTTTCATCTCAGCATCTGACGGGCCGCTCTCATCTGCATCAGCCTTATCAAGCTGATCCCCTAGCCAGTTTTTAATATCATGCGTATTTGCATCATCCAGCGCTGACAGAGGGGCGATGGCTGCTGACAGGCTTTTGGGTGTCTGCTCAGACGGGGTCAAGCCGGGAACAGTGTGAATATCAATTTCGCCCATTATGCGCAAAGTTACAGGAACGGTCATAAACTAGTCTCCGGCTCAGGTTTTTGTATCTGGCGAGCAATAGCAAATTCACGCCAGACAATAAAGAGACAAGATGACACAACAATAGCGGCACCGGTTATCTGGGCCATGCTCAGCCATTCTGCAAAAATAAGATATCCGCCGATGCCCGCCAATGGCACCTGCAAATACCGCAATGTTGAAATAATAACAGCATCACAATAGCGATAAGAAAATGTCATGCAAATCTGTAGCAATGAGCTGACAATGCCAAGCGCTAGCAAGAACATCATCTGCCGGTATGAGGGCATCTCAAACTGTGACGGGAAGACAAGCAATACAGAAGAGACAATTAGAAAGGCAGCACCATTATACAGACTTGCAACAGTAGCTGGATGTTCTTTCTTGCCAAGTTTCCGTAAGATAATAGACAAGCCAGCACCGGCAAGAGCAGAGCCAAGGCCAAACATGACACCAAGCGAGAGCGGGCCAGAAAACGGATCTGTAATCACCACAATGCCAAGCAGTCCCACAACAACTGCCGAGCCACGATAAGGGCCAATTTTCTCTCCCAGCAAAAAGGGCGAGAGTAGCGTAACAAATAGCACTGATGACTGGAATAAGGCTGTTGCCTGTCCAAGGGGAATATTTTTAACCGATAAAAACCACAAGCTAATGCCGCTCAGCCCAAAACATATCCGGACAAGCATCGTCTTTGTTTCGGTAAGATGAAACCAGCTTCGCCCCCGCATCACGATGGCGACAGCAAACAGGATTGGGAGTGAGAAGACAAACCTGAATAAAAGCATGGTTAACACAGGCAACTCGCCCGATATCGCCTTGACCAATAAGCCTGTTACAAAGGCGGCAGCAACAGCGATGAGCGTTAGTAAAATACCAAGAACTTGCGGCGGAAAGGGCACAAAAACTCCTGAAAAAAAAGAAAGCATGGCCTTGCACGCCTGTGCACAGAAACGGACTTTCAAAACATTATTATTCTGTTGTTATACTCTAAAGCGAAAGGAGGGCAAGCAGATGCGCGCCGCCAATACAAAGGCAAAGCAACAGAAGCCCGCCAAAGTTGTGTGCCCGCGAAACTGTTGCTGGTATGCCCGTTGCCCCGCGCCGCCTGCCTGTTACCATTGCCGGTATTAGATTTTTCTTCAGCCGCAGATAATAAACAGCCATTGCTGCCAGATGAAGTGCAATAAGAATAAACAGCAGTTTCTCACCATAATGATGAAATTCAGTCATTGTCCTCATCATGTCTGGTAGCAAAAACGCCAACGGCCCCTCATAAAGAATATCATCAGATGAGACCATCCCTGTTAACGGCAAATAGAGGGTGATTCCCAGAAGCGCAAGCACAGCCCATCCACCAAGAGCTGAATGACCAGATGCTGTATCTGACTGTTTATGAAAGAGAGCGCGCAGAACCGCAAACACAGCAGAAGGGCCTTTTATAAAATGGCTAAACCGCGCTGTTGGGCTTCCAATAAACCCCCAGATAAGCCGGAAGATAACCAGTCCCAATATTGTTAATCCTGATTTTTCATGAACGAACATAACGCCAGTTTTTGCAGAGCCAACCGAGACAAACACGCTCACAACAAGACCCCAATGAAAGAGGCGCAAAGGCAAATCCCAGACCAGCATAGCCGATGATGTATCATCAGCAGCTTTGCATTGCTGTGTTTCGGGAGGTGATAATGTCATAGCTCAGCCTTTCAGCTTCTTTATCGCCGGGCGGCAGAAAAACTTGCCTTTAGGGACAAACATACCCCATCATTACCTATGATGCGGGACAGAAGACCATAACGAAAACAGCCACAGGTTTGTTAAAAAATACTATCATGGTTAAGAAAATGACAACATCATATTCAGCACTTTTATCTGCATTTGAGGCGCTCGATGAGTGTGATGCTGATTTAAAACAGGCGCGGGCAAAATTCGGTAATCCGTCCGACAGGTTTAGCGCAGCTGAATTTGGCACACTTGTTCGCATTATACTTGGCCAGCAAATCTCGCGGGCTGTTGCAACAGCCCTCTGGACACGCTTGACAGAGGCCCAGCTTACCACTGCGTCCGCCCTTGCCGTCCAGCCTTATGAGCGGTTACAACAGCTTGGCCTATCCCGCAGAAAAGCTGAATATATCATTGATCTTGCACAAGCCGAGCATGATGGCAGTCTTCAGCTTATGTCACTCAATAAACAACCCGGAGAAGAGGTCTCTCGTATCCTTACGAGCTATCGCGGAATTGGCGGCTGGACAGCTGATAATTACCGGCTATTTGCGCTGGCTGATTTTGATGCCTGGCCGGGCAATGACCTTGCCCTGATGGAAGCTATCAAACGTTTAAAAGGGCTTGATAGAAGGCCAACTCATCGGGAAATGGATGGGTTTGCCGCGCAATGGGCGCCGTATCGCGGGGCAGCCGCTCTGTTGCTATGGCACTTATATGCCTGTCTTGTTCGTGATGCCCGTCCGGCATAAGCTAGCGAGCATCCGAGCTTACCATACTAGCCAAATAAATCAGTTTGTTCTGTCGGCTGTTTGGGTTTTGCATCGCCTGTTTTTAGCAGTGCTAACTCAGCCGCCCTCTCACCTTCTGAGAGCGGTGCTGCAAGGTTTGCTGTATCATTCTTCACAGACCCAACAGCACGGCTAACAGGATAGAGATTAAAAAACCGCGATGATGGCGGCACAAGACAGGTTTTTGCCTGTGCCTCATTTCCGTTGAGCCATATCTGCCACTGTGTTGCAGGGAGCACTAACGGGCATCTATGATGCACAGATGAGAGCACGCCATCAGATTCGGTTGTTAGGATTACAAAAGAGGCATCGCCTGCCTGCTGACTGCCAAACATGATGCCAGCAAATCCCATCACACGCCCATCTAAAAGCTGGATATGATGCGGCTGTTTTGCGCTATCCCATTCATACCAGCCACTGGCTGGCACAAGACAGCGCCGCGACCCAAAGGCATCGGCGAATAGCTGTTTGTCTGAAATCGTCTCGCAGCGTGCATTCATGATACGCTTCTTCAAGCGGGCGGAATAGACCCCGAACTGGGCCATTTCATCACGCATTGTCAGCCCCTCAGCGCTCAGCACAAGACTGTGTTGAGAGGGCGCAATATTCCAGCGCGGCCGCAGATTCTGTGTCACCACGACACCGAACCGCTGCATGAGCTCGTCATTTGTTGTTGTTAAACTGAATCTACCACACATACCGCTGATTATAGCCAGCTCATGCCGCACTGTGATAGTATGTTTTTCGCGAACAAGGGTAATTACCTGCTTCACAATCTCCTGCGCCAGACTAGCTTGAACAATAAGTGAATGGTCGTTACGACAGGCATATCAGCGGCAAAGAGGAATAATGATGGCTGTTATCAGCACACAGCATATATCACTTGATGCCGCAGCGGCGGCCTTGCGGTCAGGTCAGCTCGTTGTCTTTCCAACCGAAACTGTTTATGGCCTCGGCGCTTTGGCGGGCGATGACAGAGCTGTTGCACGCCTCTATGACGCAAAGCAGCGCCCGCAGGTAAACCCGCTCATTTCACATTTTGCAACCGCTGAGGCTGCCTGTGCTGCTGGTATATCTTCGCCAATAGCTGATAGCCTTGCTGCTGCATTCTGGCCAGGCCCTCTGACCCTTATCTTGGCTCGGCACAGTCAAAGCCCGACCTGCCTTCTGGCAACAGCGGGGATGGATAATCTTGCTGTAAGGGTCCCCAGCCATCCGCTTGCGCGCCATCTGATTGAGGCTGTTGGTGGTCCGCTTGTTGCGCCATCTGCAAATATGAGTGGCAAGCTTAGCCCCACTTGCGCGACACATATATCAGCTGAGCTCGCAGCAAAATGCGCCTTTATTCTTGATGGCGGCCGCTGCAGTGAAGGCCTTGAATCAACGGTAATTGACTGCCGCGAAGAAAGGGCTGTGATTGTACGGCCCGGCCCTATCACACCAGCGCTCATTCGGGCCAAAACAGGTCTGGAAATCGGATTTTCTGAGGCACCTGCTGCCATCGATAGTGCCTTTATTTCTCCTGGCCTTATGACTAGCCATTATGCGCCTGATGCCACTGTACGGCTTAATGCGACCGCGCCACGCAATGACGAGCTGTTTATTGGCTTTGGTGCGCCGCCAGACGGTGTGACGCCTGACCTGTCTTTATCACCAACGGGTGACCTTACAGAAGCATGCGCTTTGCTATTTTCCCTGCTGCATGACGCAGATAGTCGCGCTCGCCATATTGCCATCGCCCCTATTCCCATGGCAGATTTAGGCATTGCAATAAATGATAGGCTTATGCGGGCGGCTGCAGTGCGCCCCTAACCCTTAACTGAAAAATAAAACCCTTACTGAATAGTAAAACCTTAGCGGAAGATAAGTTTATGGATGATATGGCAACGATGATAGGCGGATTATCAGGATTTCTTGATGATAAGGATATCATTACTGACAGTACCGATATGGCGCCGTTTCTCACCGACTGGCGCGGTCTTTTTAATGGCTCAGCTCAAGCTATCGTCTTTCCGCGCTCAACCGAGCAGGTAAGTGCTCTTATGGCTTATGCACAAACCCATAACATCCGGATTGTGCCGCAAGGCGGTAATACAGGACTTGTTGGCGGGGCTATCCCTGACAATACCGGTTCTGCTGTGATTCTGTCACTGTCCCGCATGAAGGCGATTCGTGATTTTTCAGAAGCCAATATGTCAATGACAGTTGAAGCCGGATGCATTCTGCAAGAACTGCAAGCCTATGCAGAAGAGCGCGACCTGTATTTTCCGCTCAACCTTGCAGCAAAGGGGAGCTGTACGATTGGCGGCAATCTTGCCACTAATGCTGGCGGCGTCAATGTCGTTCGGTATGGCAATACGCGCGATTTATGTCTTGGGCTTGAAATTGTACTGCTTGGCGGACGGGTTATGAACCTGCTCACGCCGCTGCGCAAAGACAATACAGGATATGATTTAAAAAATCTGTTTATTGGCTCAGAAGGAACGCTTGGCATTATCACAGCTGCCTCTATGAAGCTATTTGCCCTGCCAAAAGCGCGCTCAACAGCCCTTGTGGGCGTGCCAGATATCGCAACAGCGGTTACGTTGCTGGCAAAATTACAAGCCGCCAGCGGCGATTCAGTTGAAGCCTTTGAATTAATGCCAGCAACCTTGCTAGAGGTTGTCTTTAAACAATTCCCCGATATCCCCTGCCCGCTAACACCGCTGCCTGAATTCATGGTGTTAATGGAAATTGCCAGCACCAACGCAAGCGACGGCCAGCCAAATGAAACCGGCCAGATACCGATCGCCGAAACGATGGAAGCCTTTTTGGCAGACGGGTTTGAGGCAGGCCAAATAAGCGATGCAACACTTGCCCGAAATGATATTCAGCGCCAGCAATTATGGGATATAAGAGAGCATTCGCCTGAAGCAACCAAGCGGGAGTCAACGCCAGTCAATACAGATGTATCTGTGACCCGCTCACAATTACAGACATTTTATCACCTCGCAGAAAAAGAAGTTCATAAAATCCATCCAAGCGCCCGGGTATGCGCCTATGGCCATCTTGGCGATGGTAATCTGCATTTTAATCTAATCGAAGCTGATGGCGGCGACCCTGAATGGCCTGAAAAACGCGGCGCACTGTTCGACGCAATCTACCGCGCCCTTGCTATGGTCGGCGGCTCTATCAGCGCTGAACATGGCATAGGTCAGATGAAGGTTGAACAATTAAAGGGCGTAAAAGACCCTGTTGCCCTTGATGTTATGGCTGATATCAAAGCGCTGTTTGACCCAACCGGAATCCTTAATCCTGGGAAAGTTATTGCCGCGCAAGACTAAAATAAGGGAGCCCTCATCATGACCATTCCTGATAAGGCACAAAACATCCTGACATTCTGGTTTGATGAGCTAACACCGCAGCAATGGTTTATCAAAAGTGACCAGCTAGACGCGGATATTCGAACGCGGTTTGGCGATGATGTAATGCGCGCCCTTGGCGGACGTTATGATAGCTGGGCCGGAAACGCCGCCAGCCGGTTAAGCCTTATCCTGTTACTTGACCAATTCACCCGGAATATCTACCGCAATACACCGCAAGCATTCGCCGGAGACGAGATGGCTTGCGCTCTGGCTCTCCGATCTGTGGATGACGGCACTGTTGCCGCAGAAATTGAGCAATCAAAGCGTCATTTTTATCTGATACCCATGATGCATTCTGAAGAGCTAGCGATTCAGGACGCCTCACTGCCGCTCTTCAACCAATTTGCAAATGCCCAAACAGCTGATTATGCCAAGCGCCACCGTGATATTATTGCCAGATTTGGACATTTTCCGCACCGCAATGATAGTCTTGGGCGCCCCTCTACTGAAGAAGAGCGGGCATTTTTATCCCAGCCCGGCTCATCATTCTAACCCAATCTCTTGGCACACTTGTGCTGCATCAAGAGAGGCGAGAGGTGATGCGATAAGCCACTTTACCTTTGGTCCAACAGGGGCTGACATCTCAGGATTTGTATCCGGCCCCATCAACATCCATGTAGGCGCTCCTGCACGGGCCGCCAGAAACACCGGTCCTGTATCATTACCAATAATAAACGCTGCATTGCGGGCCAGAGCCGCCAGCTGAAACAGACTTGTGCGCGATGTCATATCACGCACATCAGGCACGGCACGCTTAATGTCCTGATTTACCTCAGCATCAGCCGCAGTACCAATAAGAACAGGCGTAATGCCGTTACGGAGCGCCGCGCGGGCTATATCGGCATAGCCATGAGACGGCCATCTCTTTGACGGTTTTGAGGGCGAACATCCTGCGATAAGCAGGCAATAATTCTGTGGCATTTCATCGCCGGACTTCTGCGGCAAATCGGCGTCAATAGACGCTGTTACCAGCCAATCTAGGCGCGCTATCACAGCGCGCGCACCAGCCATTTCAACAGCCACCATCATTCTGTCGCGATTATTAACGCTTGTGAAATCAGGCATTGGGTCAGAGGCACTCTTGGCTGTGCCAAACCACCGCGCGCCAGAGCGCACCAACCTGGCATATCTCTGTGTCCGCCGTGAGCATTGCAGATCAATAATTTTATCCCATCTCCGCCGAAGCAGTGAGTATAATTGCCAACTTGCCACAAGATTAAGGGCGGAGGCTCTCCTATCAATCACAATTTCGTCAAACCAGCCAGAATGCCGCATAAAATCGGCAAAAGCAGGGCCTGTAAGCAACGTAATATGAGCTTTTGGCGCACTCTTCCTCAGACTTTCAAAGGCATCAAATCCTTGAACAATATCACCAAGCGCGCCATGCTTTATCACCAGAATCTGTTCAGCCATTTTGGACTTTCTGTTGTCGAAGTGCCGTATATTTTAGTCAAGACAGCGATAAAATCAGTCGCCTGTCTCTTTACCCAACCCTGTGGTGCCCTTATTGTTGGAAAAAATCAAGAACCAGAAGAGGAGTTCATCACATGACATCTATTGATATTCTCCTGCCTCATAAAGAAATGATGACCGATAGCAACAGAGGCGCCATTGCGACTGTGGTATCGGAATTGGTCTTGAATAGTGCTTCACCTGAGATGTTTTCTGTCTTTGGCGTCCCTCTATCAAACCCCATCAAAGGGATAGATTATCGGCCAATTTCTTTTTATCGCAAATGGCTATATGGCGGTAATTTGGGTATGGCACATGCCTATCTTCGGAGCCTAAAATCAGAGAATAGAAACCCTGACCTCATCGAAGTTCATGGCCGCGCGCAGGTTGCTGCTCTGATTGCCCGCAGGCGGCCGGACCTGAAAGTTGTGCTGTATCTGCATAACGATCCCCGCCATATGAAGGGCAGTAAAACGCCTGCTGAACGGAGCGCACTGCTCGCCAGCCTTGCAGGTATTTTCTGTGTCTCAGAGTTTATCAAAACCTGTTTTTGTGAGGCGCTAAATCAGGATGCAGTCGCTACAGAAAAGATATTTATCATTCCAAACGGGGTAGCACGCCGCCTTACCTCACAGCCTTGCAAACAAAAACAGGTGCTGATTGCAGGTCGGATGGTCCCTGAAAAAGGCATATTGGAAGCCTGCCGCGCTGCAGCATCAGTCCTGCCAGACGCACCAGACTGGACGTTGCATGTCATTGGCGGAAGACGATTTTTGAGCGAGCCGCCATCAGCATATGAAAAACAAGTCTGCGACGCCATTGCCAGCCTTGGCAGTCAAGCTGTGCATCATGGCTTTATACCCTATGATGAGGTGCGCGCACACCAAGAACGGGCTGCTATTTGCATCGTGCCCTCACTATGGGAGGAGCCAGCAGGACTTACCGTAATAGAAGCCTTAAGCGCAGGTGCGGCTCTCATCACCACAAACCGCGGCGGTATTCCAGAAACAGCGACCGGGCGCGCCATTATTGTAGACATTACGGCACATCTGACAGACAGCACAAAACTTAGTGAAATATTTGCAACTCAGCTTCGCTCCTTAATAATAGATGAGGCAAAACGCACCGCCCTTCAACAGAAAGCCTGGAAGGACTATCCGTTTTGTTCAAAAATAATGTCAACCAAGGCTGATAAAGTTCGTATATCTGTGCTAGAAGATTAGATATAAATTGTCTAAATTAGGCATTTTTTACAGATCGTTAGATTGTGGTTAGGGATTTGCAACAAACTGTCGTTAATGCTAGCACTAAGATCGATACGATTTCCTGATTGATGAGGCCTGTTTCTACTGTGAGATCATACTGTTATTTAGATTTTCCCCGCTCTGTTGCTGTGAACATCCTTGTTGGTGTTGCTCTGCTCTTTGTGGCGACTATCTCATGCCAGTCAGCCAAGGCTCAGGCGCAGAATACGCCGGTAGATTTTGAAGCCGATACTGTCACTGTTGACGAAGAAAAAAGCATCCTGATTGCAACTGGCAATGTCCGGCTGACACAATCTGGTGATATTCTGACAGCTGATAAAATTATTTATAACCGGGCAACCGATGATGCCCGCGCGATTGGTAATGTTATTTATCTCACGACAGACGGTTTTGAGCATCGCGCTGATGAGATGGAACTTAGCGAAAACTTCACTCATGCTATAGCAACGCCGATGATTAGTTTTTTTGCTGATGGCACGCGGATTAAGGCACGTCGGGGCGAGTTTAATCAAGGTGCTAAGTCAATTTTTGATAGAAGCCAGTTTTCACCCTGCAACTGTGATTATGATGAAGGTGACAGCCCCTTATGGGATTTGCGGTCATTCTCATCATCTCATAACCCGGAAACACAGACGGTTATTCACCAGAATGTATCCATGCATATTTTTGGACTACCCGTTTTTTACTTTCCCGTCATCACGCATGCTGACTGGACCGTAAAGCGGCGTTCTGGCCTTCTCAGGCCCACCATCCAATATTCAAACGATTTGGGGACCACTGTAACAGTGCCCTATTATCAGATTTTGGGGCCGACGAAAGACATTGAATTTCAAGCAACCTCATTTAAGCTTCGCGGACAAGGCGTTAAAACGACCTATCGCCAACTATGGGATGAGGCAGATCTGAATGCTGAAATCACATTGGGTAAGCTTGATACCTTTTCAGAGGAGCGGCAGAATGTTGCTGCCATTAATGCGCGCTTTAACTCCACTATTGGAGATAGCTGGAAACTTGCCGCCACTATCGAGCGAAGTAGTCAGGACACGTTTCTACGGCGTTACGGCTATCATAGCTCTCAACGCTTAAGTTCTGATCTCACTGCTACGAAAATTGATGATAACCGGTATTACCGTGTTTATGCATCCGACATGCAAGGTCTTGCTACGTCAGACACAGAAGATGATGAAACGACTATCCTGCCGTCAATATTCTATGAGAAGCGACGCGCGGGGTTTACCAAGACACAGAAAATAACAACTCAGCTTTCAGCGCTCCAGCTGGATAATGATGAAACACACGAGATGACACGGTGGGCTGGCCTCACGAAGCTTGAAGATAAAGTTGATATCGCAGGCGGGGTTCTGGATGGCAGTGTCGCTGTTCTAGGCACTTATTACGACATACAGAGCAACAACACATCAACCAGCCAAACAAGTGAATTTGGACAAATAAACGCGATAGTCTCAACAGGCTTCAGGTTTCCGTTTGCTATGCAGCTTGCTAATGCTCCAGTGTCTATTGAGCCGCGCATGCAAGCAACCCTCATTACAGGGTCAGACAGAACTGATGAGGTGCCAAACCGGGATTCCTCAGACTTCCGGCTTGATGAAGCAAATATCTTTCTGCCAAACCAATTTCAAGGCCGTGATTATATTCTCCCCGGCAGCCATATTGACACTGGCGTAACAGCTATTTCCAGCAGTGATATTCTCGGTGATGTAACAGCCTTTGCCGGCATTTCATATCGCTCATCTGGCAAAACACCTTCCGGACTAACAGCCCAAGGACGTGACAAATATTCTGATTATGTTGCATCTGTGCGTCTTGAAACACCTTACGATGTTAATGTTTCTTGGTCAGGCCGTGCGTCGTCAGATGATCTTACCTTGAATGAATCAAATGCAAAAATTAACTACGAAAACGAAAAAACGTCTGTTTCTCTCATCCACAAACAAATAGCGAAGGCTTATTTCTCAGCGGCATCTGATGACCGCGAAGAAGCCTCTTTAGTTCTTTCACAAGAAATAGTTGATGATGTTACGATTGTTGCTAATCAAACATGGGATTTGTCTGCTGGCCAAGTAAAACGCAACGTGTCGACCTACTCACTGCTATGGTCGGGCGGCTTTCAGGATTGTGTGACTGTATCACTGGATTATAAACGCGACCCCTATTCAGACCGCGATGTAAAGAATGTCAAAGAGCTGCAGTTTGTTATCAATTTCAAATATCTCGGTGCATTGCCGCAAATTGGTTATTCCGCAAGATAGCTCCCAAATAATTAATCCACTCGCCGCTTCTGAAACTTGCGGATACCCATTGGGACGCCGAAAAAAGGTACCGCGCCAGACAATTCATAGCGAAATTCTACCCCGATGGTTACAGTCACGCTTGGGTAAGCAGTGCAGGTCACTTATTTTATTTCTTCATGACAACTGATTAATCACCCAAGATGCATCGGAATCGCTTGGGAAGACTGGGTAATGGATGCTGATGACTTTTCCCTTATCTGCAATCAATGTTACCCGCTTAACCAACCGCATATCATTAACCTCAAAGGTTGGCAGTCTCATCGCTTCACAAAACTCAAAATTAACGTCACTTAAAACTAGAAAAGGCAGGTGAAGTCGTTCTACCATTTCTTGCTGATATTCTGTAGTTTGCGTGCTCACCCCAAAAACGTCTGAGCCAAGTAAAGACAACTCAGCATGATGGTCTCTGAAGGAACAGCTTTGGGGCGTACATCCACGGGCGCCTGGAATTTCATCCCAGCCATCGGGAAGTGGCACACCCGGCTTCCCAGTCATTGGGTAACAGTAAATAACAGTCTTTTTTAATTGTGACGACAAGGTTACGGATGAACCATCTGTTGCTGTTAAAGTGATGGTGGGCAAATACATTCCAATTAAATGGTCACATGCTCCATCATCAACAGGTCTTGGAAGATTGTCTGGTAACCTATCGTAAGAACTCATGGTAATTTCCCAACAATATTATCGTTTGAACAAAATCCATTCTCAGATTTTTACTCTCTGGTTTGCAACACCCTGTCAGCAGAGATACGATGCTCTC
>DGJU01000067.1:13719-19170 GCA_002387605.1 Alphaproteobacteria bacterium UBA4588
ACCGTAACCGACTTTGCCAGATTGCGTGGCTGGTCGACGTCTGTTCCTTTCTCGGACGCGGTAAGATAGGCCATAATCTGGGCGGGGATTGCCATGACGAGCGGCGCCATGAGCTCTGTGCAGTCAGGGACAGTCACCGTAAATTCGGCGAAATCAACAGCATCTTTCATACTGTCCGTGCAGACAACAATAACGTCAGCGCCGCGTGCCTCTGCTTCGCGCAGATTACTAATCGTCTTTTCGGACAGCTCATGCGGCCCAACAAAACAAATCACAGGCACGCCTTCTTCGATAAGCGCAATCGGCCCATGCTTCATCTCTCCGGCGGCAAATCCTTCGGCATGTACATATGATAATTCTTTTAGCTTTAACGCTGCTTCACATGCCATGGGATAGAGCGTGCCACGGCCCAAAAAAAGCGCCGAATGGGATCGTGAAAGTCGGTGCGCAACAGGCCGCATCTCATCAAACCGCGATATAGCCTGACCAACAGCGCCCGGCAGGCTCATAATTTGGGAGTGAAGCGCATCGACCTCTACTGCGCTCAGGCGCCCTCGGTGCTGGCCAAGCGCTACAGCAAGTGACAACAGGACTGTGAGCTGGGCAGTAAACGCCTTGGTTGAGGCAACACCAATTTCAGGCCCTGCCCTTGTTGGCAGAATAATGTCAGCTTCGCGTGCAATCGTACTATCAGGCACATTCACAACACCCATTGTTGTCAGCCCTGCGTCTCTCGCAAACTCCATCGCCTTCATTGTATCTAGGCTTTCACCTGACTGGGAGATAAGCAGAGCCGTTGTATAGGAGGCTGTAACCGGAGAGCGATAGCGATATTCAGACGCAACTTCCACTGACACAGGGATGCCTGCTATCTGCTCAATCCAGTAACGGCCTATTTGCCCAGCATAAAAACTAGTCCCAGCGGCAAGAATAACAATATGCTGTATGGCCGCAAGCTGGCCCTCATCAAGGCCTGCTGTGATGGTACCAGATTCTGATGTCATGGCAGATAGGGTATGCGAAATCGCATCTGGCTGTTCATGGATTTCTTTTTCCATAAAGTGTCGATAGCCGCCTTTATCAACCAGCATCGGGGCAGCAGAAACGATTACTATCTCTCTGTTTACAGGCCGCTGATCCACATCGTAAATCTCTGCTTCACCTTTGCGGATAATAGCACGATCACCATCTTTGAGATAAATAACACGCCGGGTTAGATGTGCCATCGCCACAGCATCAGATGCAATGCAGCCAAGCCCCTCTGAGAGACCGACAGCCAAGGGCGACGCATTCCGCGCTACCATCAAACAATCAGGGTATTGCTTGGCAATAGCCGCAAGCGCAAACGCCCCTTTAATTTCGGATAGAACATGGTTTAACGCATCGATAGGCGCCTTGCCTGCCTCAAACGCTTCATGGAACAGATGAGCCAGCACCTCACTATCAGTATCTGAAAGAAAGGTGACACCGGCGGCAGTCAGTCGTGCCTTTATGTCAGCATAGTTTTCGATAATCCCATTATGAACAATGGCAACATTACTGCCTGCTGAATGGGGATGGGCGTTCATTTCTGTCACACCGCCATGGGTTGCCCATCTGGTATGGCCAATACCAACTGCACCAGATAGCGGGGATGCGGCAAGCTGAGCTGACAGCATTTTTAATTTTCCGACCGCGCGGCTGACATGCAAATCACCATTATCAATGGTCGCAATACCAGAAGAATCATAGCCGCGATATTCAAGTCGGCGCAGCGCATCCAGCACAATATCTGCCGCTGGCTCCGTCCCGATATATCCAATGATACCACACATGACCTGCGCCCTTTTTGTTCTCTTTAGCCGCCGCCAGCATATGACGGCTTTCTATCCATAGACAAGGTATAAGCAAGACATGATTTTGTTGCAAGAAATGGCTTTGTCAAATAGCTCCTCGCCGATTATAATAACGTCATGAGTTTTTCAGCTATCATTCTTGCAGCCGGCAAAGGAACGCGCCTTAAGTCGGATCTGCCAAAGCCTCTTCATAAGGTGGCAGGTATGCCGCTTCTGGGGTGGGTTACAGGCGCTCTTAATAGTGCCGGCGCTGATAGTATTTTTACTGTTATATCACCTGGCTCACAGCAAATAGAAAGCTGGCTCGCCGGAAGCCCTGCTATCATTCAAGAGCCGCAGAACGGCACTGGCCATGCGGCTCTCTGTTGCCTTGATAGGCTGCAGGCTCTTGGTGATAAGCCAGTTATCATTTTATTTGCTGATACGCCGCTGGTCACATCTGCGACGATATCAGGTCTTGTCGAACGGGTTCAGGGCGGCGCTGATATCTGTGTGCTTGGCTTTCACACCGATCAGCCAGATGGCTATGGCCGGCTTGTCTGTGATAGGACGGGCAAGCTTACAGCGATTATTGAACATAAGGATGCAACAGACGAGCAGCGCAGTATTGGCGAGGTCAATTCAGGCATTATGTGCGCAAAAGCATCGGTGCTCTGCGCGCTGCTCCCAAAACTGACATCTGCTAACGCACAAGGTGAGCTTTACCTGACAGACATTGTTGAGCTTGGTGTTGAAGCAGGCATGATACCAACATATGCTCTTGCTGACCCAGCAGAACTTGTTGGCATAAATGACCGTGTCCAGCTTGCCGCAGCTGAAGCAGTTGCACAAGCCCGGCTACGGCATGCCGCCATGTTATCAGGCGTAACATTAACTGATCCCTCGTCTGTTTTCTTATCTGCTGATACAAGAATTGAACGTGACGTCATAATTGAACCGCATGTTGTGTTTGGTCCAGGTGTTCATATTGGCGCCGGCACCACTATCAAAGCTTTCAGCCATATTGAAGAGACAGAATGCGGCACTGATTGCGTAATCGGCCCTTACGCCCGCTTGCGCCCCGGAACTAAACTGGGAAATGGGGTGAAAATTGGAAATTTTGTTGAAGTCAAAAATACCATCATGGATGATGGCGCCAAAGCAAACCATTTAACCTATCTTGGTGATAGTGAGATTGGAAGCAATGTGAATATCGGGGCCGGCACGATTACCTGTAATTATGATGGCTTTAATAAAGCAAAAACCATTATTGGCGTAGGTGCCTTTATCGGCTCGAACACAGCGCTTGTAGCGCCTGTTACAATCGGGGCGGGCGCAATTATTGGCGCAGGATCGACAATAACGCAGTCTGTGGCTGAAAACGCTCTTGCGATTAGCCGTGCTGAGCAATCCCACAAGCAGGATGCAGCAGAACGGTTTCGTGAGCGTCAGGGGCAGAAAAAAAAATGATGGTAATAGGTCAAGGACAGTAATAATGAGCATGGCAGAACATGTTGCAGCAGTTCTTGCTGATTTCCAAAATCGCCATATCCTGGTTGTTGGTGATGTTATGCTGGATAAATTCGTATCTGGCTCTGTTGAACGGATGTCTCCTGAAGCGCCTATTCCTGTTCTTTCGCGCACAAAAGAACATGTTATGCCGGGCGGCGCAGCAAACGTCGCGCGCAATCTAGCAGGCCTTGGTGGCCGCATATCTCTTATTGGCTGTATTGGCGATGATGCCGCTGGCAAATCATTGATGAAAGCCCTGTCACTTGTCCCCCAGCTTGGGTTTTTCCCTATCATTAGCCCAGACCGGCCAACAACCCAAAAAACGCGATTTCTTGCGTCTGGCAAGCAAATTCTTAGGGTTGATAATGAAGCAACCAACCTTCTGATAGACGCGCAAGCATCCCAAATGCTGCTACAGGCAGAAACAGTTCTTGAAGATGCTGAAGCATTGGTTTTGTCAGACTATGCAAAGGGCTGTCTTAGCCCGTTCATCATAAATTCGCTGATTGCAGCTGCACAGAAAAAAAATATTCCTATCATTACAGACCCAAAATCGCGTGATTTCGCTCATTATGACGGTAGCACCGTTTTGACCCCAAACCTTGCAGAATTTCAGGCGGCCACAGGCATTATATCAGCTGACCATGATGTCATTGCAGACGCAGCCACTCACCTAATAACCAACCATAATATTGAACATCTACTTATCACATTGAGCGCAGATGGGATGATGCTTGCGAACAAAAACACTCATAGCCACATGCCTGCCTATAAATGTGATGTGTTTGATGTTTCTGGTGCCGGCGATACTGTTGTTGCTGTTGCGGCGGCAACTCTTGCGACTGGTCGCTCTGCAGCCGATGCGATGACGCTTGCAAACCTTGCTGCAAGTGTTGTGGTTGGTAAATCCGGAACAGCCACTCTGTGCCCCGGTGAGTTTATTCGCGCTGCCGTGCCTGTAAGCAGTGAAACAAGTCGTGAAGATATGAGTAGGCTTGTGACGAAATGGCGGTCCGAAGCACTTCGCATTGGCTTTACCAATGGCTGTTTTGATCTTCTTCACCCCGGTCACCTTGCCTTGCTTGCAGCCGCCAAAGAGCGTTGTGACAAACTCATTGTGGCAGTTAATTCAGATGCAAGTGTGAAACTGTTAAAAGGGTCAATGCGCCCTATTATGGATGAGGCTTTGCGGGCCGGCATTCTGGAAAGCCTGCCCTTTGTAGATGCTGTTATCATCTTTGATGATAAGACACCGGCCCGTCTGATAGATGCGCTGATACCAGATAGCCTTATCAAAGGCGGCGATTACATCGCTGAAGATATCATTGGCTATCAGACAGTCACCTCTGCTGGTGGCACGGTTGATATCATCAGCCTTAAGGCAGGGCATTCAACAACAGCCCTGCTCGATTAACCTGCTATAATTTTTTTTGGCTACTATCGCCTAATCTTCGGTTGGTCGTGAGATAAACTCCTGATCAATCTCCGGCAGGGGTGTATCTGTGATAGCTGCTTCAAAGGCCTGTAGGCGCTTATAGATAGATAGAAGCTCAACGATAGTTGGCCATGAATTAACCAGATACTGGAATGAATTTGTAACCTGTGAGAAGGCTGTCAAAATTTGCTGCATCAAACCAAAACTAATAGCACCGACTGCAATTGTCGGAATCAGCAGCAGATAGCCAAAAATATTATCTGCCTGAAGGTAAAAGCTCCGTGCAACGTTGAAATACATATAGTGAAAATAGAGCCGGAAATAATTACGGCGCACGTTCGAGAATAGTTCAGTTAATGTCGGAGGCTGTGCCCGATCAGCATTATCTTCGCCATAGACAAGCTCTTTACGATAGGCAGCTTCAACACGCTGGTTCTTAAATTCAAGGCCAGGCAGTTTAATGCCAACGCTCGCCAGAAAAATCGTACCAAACGCCGCCCAGAAAATTGCAGCCGACAGAAGTGGATGCGGGATTTCGCCAACCAAGGGCAATGAAGTGATATTTGTTGATAGGGCAAGCAGGACGGGCAGAAAGGCAAACAGGGTCATAATGGAATCAACAATAGCGACCCCTAGCCCCTCAACAATACCAGCAAACCGCATAGTATCTTCCTGAACACGCTGTGATGC
>DGJU01000067.1:19301-20140 GCA_002387605.1 Alphaproteobacteria bacterium UBA4588
GTGATGACATAAACAACAATCCACAAAAAAGCAATTTGAGCGAAAATCCAAATCAAACTATATAAATCGCCTGCCGTCGTCGTGCTTTCACCGGAGAGTGCATCTTGAACGGCATCAAAAAATGGTCGGCGCCAGTTATTAATAGCAACAGACACCTGAACGCTGAAATAGGTGGAGAACAGAATAATTTGTGAGCCAACAATGGACCATATCTGCCAGCGATGCGGCAAATAGCGAAACCAGAGTGCTGCAAACCCCGCACAGATAATAACGTAATAAAGATAAAACCAGCAGAACTCTGCTGTAATGAAATAGCCAAGACCAATAATAGGCTCTTGCGCTTCTACCGGTATATCAAAGCCAATAGCACGGCCAATATCAGCGCCAAAAATATACCACAACGCTATTGATATCGCTGCCCAGAGAAGAGCTGATAGAAAAAATATCCGCGGGCGAGGAAAAAAGCTTTCAAACATCCAGACAATCCTAAACTCATTAAAAATAGCCGGCTATTCGGCACTCTTCATTACAGATAATCACTATCTTCGATGTGACTATTTATTGAGGCATTCACAACAATACCAATGCCAGCAAATACCGTTAGCATGGCTGTCCCGCCATATGATATGAGCGGCAATGGCGCCCCAACGACGGGCATCAACCCTGTTACCATAGCAACATTTACAAACATATATAAGAAAATCATCATAGATACGCCCATACATGAAAGTCGTGCAAAGCGATTTTCGCACCGCAAGGCAATAAGGATGATAGACGTTAGAATAATAAAATAGATTATCAGAATTGCAACATTCCCAATAAAGCCAAATTCCTCACCG
>DGJU01000049.1 GCA_002387605.1 Alphaproteobacteria bacterium UBA4588
TAGGATGTTGACTGAACAACAAACACATCCTCACCGCGAACATTTTCGTGAATTTCAACAAAGACTTCCATATCCGCAAATCGGCGCACATCAGCTTGTGTAAGAGGTGTGTCTAGGTAGGCAGCGATCGCCTCAGCAAGCGGGCGGTTCGAGTTACCAGATATGATTTTCATAAGGAACTCACCTTTTTAGAACGGTAGCAATTTTTGAAAGACACAAGACCCTAACGTGATAACAAATGAGAGGGGGCGCATACAAGCTGAAAAGACTCAAAAATTTTACAAAAAAACGCATGATGCGAGCATGCCCAGCAACATCATCCCAACAAATATCCATAAATGCGGCATTATTCTCTTCAGCCTCTTTTTAGGTCTGTTTGGTAAAATAGTATAGAATGCAACACTTACAAACGCCCAATGATAGAAATTAATCTGCCAGAATCTGTTTCCTGCAGATGGGTTGCCCTGCGATAGCTGAAAAAATAGTCTGGCTCAGCGTAGGTATCTTTGGCCATAATATAGGCATTTTCTACACCGGCAAATGCTGCACAGGAAAGCGCAAAACCGGGTAAGTCGAATAAATATTTATCACGATGGGTCGAATCGGGCTGAAGAAAGCATTCTGCCGCCGGATGAGCTGACAGAAGAGGTTCAGTTAAGGCAGCAGAAACTTGATAGCTTTGTTGCTGGATAGCCGGGCCGACAACCAGCTGAATATCACTGCGCAAGGCGCCAAGGCTGCACATCGTATCAACGGTATTCTGAATGATGCCAGATACAGCGCCGCGCCAGCCAGCATGGCACGCTCCAACAATTCCGGTCTGAGGGCAGGCCATCAGAACAGGCGCGCAATCAGCACTGAGAACGCCAAGCGCTATCCCGCGCTGATTTGTCACCAGCCCATCTGCTTCGTGGCGGGTAGTGAGATATGGACTGTCAGGACTGTCGATAACAAGACATCGCGCGCTATGAATTTGATAGAGCCCGGCCAGCGCGTCAGACTGAAATCCAAGCGCTGTTGTAACGGCGCTGCGATTTGCTTCGGCAGAAGCGCGCTCATCACCCGACCCAAGACCGCAATTCAAGCTATTATACAGACCAGAAGAGATGCCGCCTTGCCGGGTAAAAAAGCCATGTGAGATACCATCTTGCTGAAGCGCATCATGTGCAAAATAAGCAGGACCATTCTCGGAGCGATGAAATTGTGTGCTCATAAGTTATATCACTCCTTTTTCGCGCAATGAGGCAAAGCCAGGCGGGGTGCCGGCACCATCTGGGACCAGTAACGCTACTTTGAACAGGCTGCCCATATGTGCCGGTGAAATCAATCGGTCAATCGCCGCAAGCAAGCTTCTATCCCCCTCTGGGTCGCTTGACTTGCGCAACTGTTCTGCCCGTTCCATGATGCCAAGCTCGTTAAGGAAACTGCCTTGTTCAACAGGCCCGATAAGGCGGGCTCCAGCATTGTCTGCACAGCGCTTCAGAGCAGCAAAATCAACCAGATGAGTGATATCACTCTGGCCAGGCGCGGACAGGAAGGGCGTTGGTTTGTGATCGCGTAGCGCTTGAATGCTATCGCCCTGATTTGTTGATGTGCCATAATCACAGATAAGAAGACCGCCGCCAAATTGGGCAATATGACGGGCAAGCAGGCTCATGGCATCTTCTGCTGCGCGGCTTATCTCGCAAATCGTTCCTGCCTCGGGTGTTTCAGGCAGATATGCAGGGTAGTCCGTAGGTAATAAAGGTGGGCCTGATTGCAGGCAAAACGGGGTCTGCGCGTCAGTACTTGCCGCCACAAGCCGCCAGCGCCAGTCAGTCCCGTCAAACAATATCTGAGATGTGCCAAGCGCATCAAAAAATTCATTGGCCACACCATAAAGAGGGCGGGGCGGGATATCATCCAATGTGCTCATGAAGTTGACAGGTTGGGCTATTTTTTCTGTAATAATGGCTTGGAAGACAGGGCTTGTTTCAAGCAGGTGGATGTCAGCTTTATCAAGCGCCGGACTTATCGCTGTAAAACTGCGTTTCATGTCACTCAGCAAAGTACCGCGCCCCGGACCTGCTTCGAATAATATAGCTGTCTTATCGGCAGCTGCTGTCTCATCAATAGGTGATAGTGATTCAAGATAAGCAAGAAAGGCGGCGACTATTTCACCAAATAGCTGACTAATTTCTGGCGCTGTTGTGAAGTCACCATCTGTGCCCAATCTGTCTTTACTACCATAATAAACAGCCGCAGATTTCTGGATGAAAATATCAGTCTGGATAGCACCATTTTGCAATAAGTCATCACGGAGCTGGTGGATGAACTCATCTTTAGGCTGCTCTGTCATTTGCGGCGCACAATGATAAGAAGACACAAACCAAAAAGAACCATTGGCAGTGAAAGAAGCTGCCCCATGGAAATACCGGCCTGACCAAACTGAAGCAGAAAGCCGAGATGGGCATCTGGTTCTCGCACAAATTCAATGGCCATTCGGCAAAGCCCATAGCCTATCATGAATATAGCAATCAGAATGCCATGCGGGCGCTGAGCGGCACGGGTGGCAGAAAGTCGCCGGTCGGTGAAAAACAGAATAGCAAATAGAACAAGGCCTTCAAGAAAAGCCTCATAAAGCTGGCTTGGGTGGCGCGGTAATGGTCCGCCGCCAGGGAAAATAATGCCAAGCGGGTGTTCTGTAACCCGGCCATAAAGCTCGCCATTAATGAAGTTTGCAAGCCGGCCGAAAAATAATCCGATAGGGGCAACAAGAGCAATCTGGTCGCCCACTGCCAAGACAGGAATTCGGTTGCGGTAGGCAAAGAATAAGACGGCCAGCATAACGCCTATCAATCCGCCATGAAAGGCCATGCCGCCTTCCCATACTTTTAAAATGGCAGACGGGTGCGCTGCAAAATAGGACAGATTATAAAACAGCACATAGCCAATCCGTCCCCCAAGCAGAATCCCGAGCAAGGACAGGTTCAGCAGAAAATCCAGTTGTATCTGCGAGAAGGGGGCGTGTCCGGCCGTAATACGCCGACGCAGCAAAGCCCAGCCAAGAAGTAAGCCTGCAATATAAGCCAGCGCGTACCAGCGCACAGCTAAGGGGCCAATCGAAATCGCAATAGGATCAATGTGAGGAAAAGAGAAGAGCGGCTCCGTCATCTCATGGCCCTTTCGGCATACTTTATCTACGGTGCGCCATGGTAACGGGAAAAATCTATGAAGACCATTGCTCTTCTGTGTTTGCAGGCCTATTTTTTGTGAAACAGCGGTGTTCACTCAACACTGGCTTGTTATATTAGTGTATCTCTTCAGAAAGGGAGTGAAGATCATGAAACCGCGTCCGGATATTTTTGGAGACCTTGCGACAATGGCAAATGGGGCAGCATCTGCGCTTGGAAGCCTGCGTGAAGAGTTTGATACGATGAAAAAAGGTCGTCAGGAACGTGGCCAGAATGATGCAGGAATTGTAACGCGTGAGGAATTTGATGCGCTGATGACACGGCTTGATGCCCTTGCCCAGCGAATCGCTTTCATCGAGGCAGCACAGCAAGCCCCCCAGACAACGCCAAAATCAGCTACCAAAAAGCAAACCAAAGCGAAAAAAGACAGCTAGGTTTAGGCGGGGTAAAACCACCTGCAAAACTGCCGAAAAACACTGGTTATCCACAACCCCTAGTGGGTCAAAGCACGCTTACCCTCAAAATATTGTGTTGAAGGGGGGCTGTGATTTTGCCATTCTAGAGTCGTGATAACAGGTCTGCTTAGCCGACCTGATGTCAGACTCTTGAAACACTTTATTCGTGGCAGTTTTTTTATTATGGCAGTCATCCGCACATCCGTTTCCACTCAGCAGGCCGACGAACAGCTTGGCCATCCGATTGATCTTGTGTCGCGCTTTGCTGCGCGTCAGGAGTGGTATCTGCGCCAGACAGACAGGAATATGCTTACCGCAGACGTGCCGGGGCATTGGTCACAATATCATCTTCAGGTGACATGGCAGGATGATGATGAAACCCTGCGGCTTGATTGCGGGCTTGAATTACCGGTTGATGATGGATCATTCCAGCGGCTGGCACTGATGATATGCATGTTAAATCAGCATCTGTTTCTGGGCCATTTCGTGATTGCACCTGATACAGGCGCTGTTGAGCTAAGCTATACGCTGCCGCTTCGTGGAGCAGGTGGGGCAACACCTGAACAGATTGAAGATGTTGTTGATATTCTGCTTGGCCAGTGTGAACAGGCTTTTCCGGCCCTGCTTCACGCGCTCGAAAATGACGGCCCGCCATCACTCGCCTCCCAGCTCGTCATGATGCCAACCCTCGGTCAGGCATAAGCACGGATTTAGGTTCGACGGGGTTTGTAAAACCTTAACGCCCATCAAAGCTGTGGTGACCTTGTTCTGCTTAATCAATGCAACGAATTCGCCACTAAGGCCGGATTGTTTTTTGGATGCCCTTTATTTGAGCGTAATATAATAGTTCTACGGGCAAGGAAATGCCTTTTCTGTTACCTCAATGACGATTTGATTTGCATCGAAATGCCTGAGTTCTGGATGGTTTCCAAGATGGTTTTTTACCAAATCAACAATTTGAATATATAAAACGTCTTCTGGAAGGCAAAAGCCTAAAATCGGCCCAGTATTTCCCGTCATGACCAATTCGAGAGTTTTCGTTATCTTTGCCAAGACCTCAGGGTCTGGGTTATTAGGGTCGAATTTATCTTTAGTGGGTCCCATAGAAGCAGTCATATAGCCCCTTATTGCGCCATTAACATACCCCTCCAAAACACCCATAACGAAAGATAAGCATGACATTTCGAGTGTTGCATGGTCTGACGAACACTCCTCAAATAACAAGTTTCCATCCATTCTTCCAATTTCTGCATGTCCGTTTTTGACGTCTAATATTGTTGTGGATGCAAGGATTGCTAG
>DGJU01000056.1:0-2147 GCA_002387605.1 Alphaproteobacteria bacterium UBA4588
AAGCAGCGCTAGATCTTTTGTCATCTGGCCCTTTTCAACAGTTTCGATACAAACACGCTCTACTGTTTCAGCAAAGCTAGCAACTTCTGGTGTATCATCGAACTTCGCGCGGTAAGACAGCGCCCGCGTCCATGCAAAGATAGAGGCAATCGGGTTTGTTGATGTCTGTTTACCCTGCTGATGCTGACGATAGTGACGGGTGACCGTCCCATGTGCTGCTTCAGCTTCAACAGTTTTACCGTCTGGTGTCATCAGAACAGATGTCATCAGGCCAAGTGAGCCAAAGCCTTGGGCAACTGTGTCAGACTGAACATCACCATCATAGTTTTTACATGCCCAGACAAAACCGCCATCCCATTTCATTGCACAAGCAACCATGTCATCGATAAGACGATGCTCATAAGTGATGCCAGCTGCAGCGAACTTGTCTTTATATTCTGCCTGAAACACTTCTTCAAAGATGTCTTTGAAGCGGCCATCATAGATCTTCATGATTGTGTTCTTGGTTGACAGATAAACGGGCCAGCCCAGATCAAGGCCGTAATTCATACAAGCACGGGCAAAGCCGCGAATGGACTCGTCCAGATTATACATTGCCATTGCAACGCCGCCATCCGGGAAGTCATAGACAGTATGGGTTGTTGCTTCACTGCCATCTGCAGGCTGGAAGGACAGGGTGAGCGTTCCTGCGCCCTCAACCTTCATATCTGTTGCACGGTATTGGTCACCAAAGGCGTGACGGCCAATGACAATCGGCTTTGTCCAACCCGGCACAAGGCGGGGAACATTATTACAGATAATCGGCTGACGGAATACTGTACCGCCCAGAATGTTCCGGATGGTGCCGTTTGGTGATTTATACATCCGCTTCAGGTCAAATTCTGTTACGCGGTCTTCATCAGGTGTGATGGTCGCGCATTTAACACCAACGCCATGTTCTTTGATGGCATTAGCGGCATCCACAGTTATCTGGTCATCTGTTGCATCGCGTGCTTCCATACCGAGATCAAAATATTTTAAATCAACATCAAGATAGGGATGAATAAGACTGTCTTTGATTTTCTGCCAGATGATACGGGTCATTTCATCCCCATCCATCTCAACGATAGGATTTTTAACCTTGATTTTTCCCATGATATCCCCCGGGGCAACGGCCGGTCAGTCCTGAAAAGGAGGACACGGACGCTTATGGTTAGAACGAGTAAAGATTGATGAGCTTTTTTTACTCATCTAAGGGGCGATACGCAAGAGCTACTCGCGCAGATATCACGTGAATCGCGCTTATTTATGTCTTTGCCATACCGCATTGAGAAAAGTATTTACCGGCGGGGGGGAAGAATGTTCTCAATAATCTCTGCTAGCTCATCGGCATTTTCATGCTGATGAAGCGTGCCCATTTTACGCGAATGAACAAATCCTTCATTATCAGCATGGTCTAGCAATCTAAATAGAGGCTGCCAAAAACTTTCAGTATCCAGAAAGAAGAGCGGTGTGCTTAACAGGCCAAGCTGGTTCCAGGTGAGCACTTCCATAAGTTCATCAAGAGTGCCAAGACCGCCGGGCAGAATGATTATGCCGTCAGCCATTTCATACATTTTTGCTTTACGGTCATGCATAGAGCTCACAATTTGAAGCGATTGGACATCTCTGTGGCCGACTTCGCGTGAGTCAAGAAAATCAGGAATAATGCCGGTAACATGGCCGCCAGTTTCAATGGCGCCAGTCGCAAAAGCCCCCATCAGGCCGGTGCGTCCACCACCATAAACAAACTGATATCCACGCGCGCCAAGCGTCCTGCCGAGCATTGACGTGCTTTCACTGTACGAGGAACGAGAGCCAGCAGATGCGCCAGCAAAGATACAAAGACATGACATAGAAACTCTCCTAGCCAGAGGTGATTGTGTTTTCAGAAATTCGACTGTAGCATTAGAATGCTTCTTGGCAAGCACTTATAAAAGAAAGGCTATTTCTATGCGCCTCTTTATCGCTATCATCTTATTGTTAGGTGGCGGGTTGGCTGCGATTGCAACAACTTGGTTTTTCCTGCAAACAAGCGAAGACATTTCTGAGCTTGAGAAAACAGAGGCAGCCCGTATTGCCCAGCCTGAACTCAGTGCGAAGAGTAACGAGGCCGCAGAGCAGCCAGC
>DGJU01000056.1:2229-3098 GCA_002387605.1 Alphaproteobacteria bacterium UBA4588
GCGCGCATTGGCCCAGACGGGTCAGCGGTTTTTGCCGGACTAGCAGACACGAAAAGCACTGTTACTCTGTTCGAAAACGACCAGTTGCTCACTCAGTCATCTGCTAATAGCCAAGGCGAATGGGTTGCTGTCGTTGATAAACCGCTGAGCCCCGGAAAACATCTTATTATTGCAGAAATGACCCGTCTTGATGGCACAACCCAGCGCGCTGAGCGTGCCATTTTGGTTGAGCTATCTGCGACTGAGAATGACACGCCGCTTGTTGCGCTTGTGCCAATGACAGATAATGCTGTTGTTGCCTTGCTTCAGGCACCAAAAGAGCTAGCGCGCAGCGACACAGCCACGGTTACGGTTGATGATGTTCTTGTTGCAGCCCCAGAGATATATATCGGTACGCTATCATGGGCTGGGACGACCTCCTTGCGGATTAAGGGTATGGCAAAGCAAGGTATAGCTGTTGCAGGAACGCTTGGCAGGCTTAGCTTTGGACCTGTAGAGGTAACAGATGCTGGCACCTGGCAGGCGATAATCGACAGCTCATCACTTGGGAATGCCCCTGTCATGCTAACAGCACTGCTTCTTGATAACGAGTCAGAGGCGATTGCAAAAACAGGCTTTGAGGTTATGCCGGCTCAGCTGGAAATTGGGCGTGATGGGTCTGAAATGGTTGTCATTCAAAAAGGCGATATGCTGTGGCGTATTGCCTACCGGACATACGGAAATGGGATACGTTATCTTGATATTGTAAACCGGAATAAGGCACGGATTAACAACCCTGACCTGATTTTCCCAACTCAGATATTTGCGCTTCCTAAAACAGACTGATGCGGCCCAGTAATGCCCTTGCGCTAGCAATAAGCTGATAGGCC
>DGJU01000056.1:3182-3523 GCA_002387605.1 Alphaproteobacteria bacterium UBA4588
CCGTCAAATCGGCCTGAATGGCGGCTGCTGGCAGCGGCTGGAACAATTGTCGGATGCCTGACAGCTGTTTGGTTACCTTTTGGCATTATTGGGTTTGCCGGTTTTCTCTATCTGGCCGTTTTGTTGCGCCCTCTTGCGCCCGTGTCTCAGCCAGATGATGATTATGTGCGGGCACCTGTTGATGGCACTATCTTATCTGTAGATACAGGGGCTCTTAACGTTGACGGCGATGAGGTGACTGTTATTTGCCTGCGTGCAGGTAGTTTTTCATCGCAACTCCAATCTGCCCCTGTCAGAGGTATTGTTGATAGCGTTATTTGGTTTGCCGGCGTGTTTAAGAC
>DGJU01000050.1:0-9817 GCA_002387605.1 Alphaproteobacteria bacterium UBA4588
AAGATGCTTATCTGTATGCAATGCCAATTCGAGTGTTTTATTACATATATGTGATAGATTTATGACAGCCGGTCTGGCAGGACCTAAAAACTGATAATGCGTTACATTAGCTCAAAGTTTTCTACAGAAGCTCAAGCTTTCCACAGGCATGCATTGCTCAGGCAAGTGTCACTCAGGGAAGCCGACTTGCCGCCATGCATCATATAGACATATCGCAACGGCGTTTGATAGGTTTAGCGCGCGGGTGCCTGGTATCATGGGAAGATATAATTTCTCGCGCTCATCAAACATATCGGTAACGTCTGCTGGCAGACCAGCTGTCTCAGAGCCAAAGAGCAAAGCATCATCACCGCCAATAGGCGCTGCATCATAGCGGGTTGGGCCAAATTTTGTGACCGCCCAGATGCGTTTTTGCGGCACCGCGTTACGATAACTCTGAAAGTCTGGCCACTGGGTAACATCTACCAATTCACGGTAATCAAGGCCCGCCCGGCGACAGGATTTCACATCCAAGCTAAATCCGAGGGGCTGAATCAGGTGTAGCCGCGCCCCGCTATTGGCACATAGGCGAATAATATTGCCCGTATTGGGCGGAATTTGGGGCTGGAATAATACAATATCAAACATGGTGACAAACAGGTGCCAGAAAATAGCCCCGCTGCCAAGGCCTCATCTATGTTGATCTGTGCGATATTTGGATATCTTAGCGACGCAGCTTCATCACAAATAGGTGATGAAGCATCCATAATAGCTTGTTTAAAGCAGATTAACGGTTTGTTAAAGGTCTTGTGACTACACTGCCTACCTTACCAAAGCAGAGTAACAGGCAGGAGTCCCTGATGATATTACAAGACGTGCGTCAGATAGTTAACGCATTTAGTAGGGTGATTACCGCTCTAAAAACAGCTATTTCACCCTTTATTTTTCTGGATATAGACGCACGCCTCTGGCTGTGTTTCCCCTGGAGAGGGTGATTATCAGAGCTTTCATGATTGTATCACTGGGTGCGGTTGCAACCGTCCAGCCATCTTGCCAGTAATATGACCCAGAAAGAAGGCATGCCACCTTATTATGAAACAATGATTGAGATTGGTAATCCTGTGTTCAGCAAGGCCGGAATCACGCCGGATGCTGTGCCGGGAATGCAGGTAACTGTTGATATTATTGGTGGCAAGCGGACGGTCATGGATTATATCCTGACCCCTATTAAACGGGCAACTGATGTTGCGTTTCGCGAAAAATAGGCTGCAAACGTAATCTTCTGACATGACAAAGTCAGATTTTGGTGATTTGATCAGCTGTCTCCGGTAGGATCGGTCTATGGACACAGCTGATCACATCTATTCATCACCAGACAGGCTTATCCTTGTCGGTGGCGGATCATTCAATAAAGATGACCTTATTCGCAATGCGCGCAATGCTGATGTTATCGCAGTGGATGGCGGGCTTCATGCCTGTCAGGAAGCTGGTATCACGCCGTGTGCTGTGATTGGTGATATGGATTCAGCCGGTGCAGCAGAGATAGCCGCGCTTGGCGGGGCTGTCCCTATCCATCATATTGCTGAGCAGGATAGCACAGACCTTGAAAAGGCGATGCAGCATATCAACGCTCCTTTATGTCTCGGGTTCGGCTTTCTGGGGCGCCGGTTTGACCATGCCCTTGCCTCACTTACTGTATTGGCGCGGATGACGGATGCTCGCCCTGAAATGAAGATTGTGCTTGCCGGCCGCCATGATGCTCTGACCGTTACAAAACAGACGATTAGAACGGCCCTCCCAGTTGATACGCGCTATTCGGTCTGGCCAGTTGGGACTGTCGGGTTTGATAAATCAGACGGGCTTATCTGGCCATTAGATGGCCTTACGCTCTCGCCTCACGGACAAGTGGGCACATCAAACAGAACGGCTAAGTCAGCTCAGCTGCTGCAACCAGCGTCTGATAATACAACCGCTTTTGCGGTTATTGTGCCGGTTGAATGCCTTGGTCATTTATGTGATGCTGTTATGTCTAGCGCTGGCTAAAGCTCACCATATGTCCGTTTTCGCAGAAAATCAGTTACATCGCTGCGATTGGTAAAGTGCGCCAATTCTGATGATATAACAGGTTTGCGCAGTGTGAGCTTGATGGCTTTATCCATCTGGTGACAAATCTCACGAAACATCAGCGAATATCCAAGCGTCATGCTGAGCCGCCGCGCAACCTGATAGACAATGGAATTACGGCCATGAAAGTAGAAGGGAAGTATTGTTGTCTGTTCCATGGTAGAGAGCCGTGCCGCAAATGTCTTCCATTCCGAGTCATAGGCTTTTCCGACAAAATTTGGCGCAAGTGAAATGCCGCCTGCTGGGAAAATAATAACAACACCCTCATCTTTCAGATGGTTTGTTGCGTGTTTGCGTGTCTCAAGGTTAGTGGCAAGGGCGGTGTCTGTTTCGGCAAAATCAATTGGCAGAATTTTATCCATAACAGCTGGAGCCTGCCGGAGAACTTGATGTGTGATAATGCGATAATCCTGCCTTACCTGTGAGACAAGCGAGCATAAGACAAGCCCGTCAACTACACCATAAGGATGGTTGGCAATAATCAGAACGCGGCCGGTTTTAGGAATGGAAAAATCACCATCCATAGATAAGTCTGGCGAGATATTGAGGCGGTGAAGTGCATCAGTCCAGAACAGCTCGTTCGGGCGATTATCATCAACATAATCAACATAGAGTTTTTTGATTTTTGGCTGGCCAGTGACCCTTTCCAGCGCGCGAATGAAACCACTCGAAAACGCCCCCATTTCGCCATTCGCAAATGAAAATATGGGATGCTGTTCCGCTACGTCTGCTGAGATGTCGTGCGCCGAAAGAGACATGAATTTTATCTATCGCTTTGCTATCAAGAAACGCAAAAAAGCTCCTCAATTATTACAGAATGATAGTTTTCGATGCAATGTTTTTATCGGCGCGTTTCGCACGCTGTAATAGTAGGTTAAGCGTATGTTTGAAGTGCCATCCAGATAAGACCAAACAGCGTAATAATCCACACACCGCCACTAATCTGTGCGCCTTTTCCCATGATGAGTTTAATGCCAACATGTGCAAGAAACCCAAGGGCAATGCCAGCAGCGATTGAAAATGTCAGGGGCATTACAAGAATTGTAATGAATACTGGCACGCCGCGTTCAACATCAGACCAATCAAGCCCGCGAAGCCCACCAAGAAATGTTGAGGCAACAAAGATAAGCGCAGGCGCTGTTGCAAAAGACGGAATGGACGCAAAAAGCGGCTCAAGAAACAGGCAGCATAGAAATAATAAAGCAACCGTCACAGCGGTAAGGCCTGTGCGGCCCCCATCACGCAGACCCGCCGCACTTTCAAGATAGGTTGTCATTGTGGATGTTCCGAGCAAACTGCCAAAGATACTGGCAGATGTATCGGCCATTACCGCTTTGTTAAGACCGTCAATTTCACCTGTATCACGGCGTTTTCCAGCAGGCTCAGCAATGGCTGTCAATGTGCCTGTCGTATCAAAGAAATCAACAAAGAACATCACAAACACAACTGACAGAAAGGCTGTTGTTGTCAGGGCAGAAAAATCGAGAGCAAACAGAGCGCCCGCTGCTGGGGGGGCAGAAAAGACGCCGCCAAAAGGAGCAAGACCGCTGACCCAGCCAATAGCGCTCAAAACCATGATGCTAATGAGAATGCTACCTTTAATGCCCCGCGCTGATAGGCCTGCCATCATAATAAGGCCGATAATAGACAGGATAAGCTCAGGCTTGTTCAAAGCGCCAAGACCCACAATGGTATCAGGATTATCAATCACAATGCCTGCAGACATCAGGCCGATAAGACCCAAAAACAGGCCAATACCAGCCGTGATAGCGATTTGCATTTCACCTGGTATGGACAGAATAAGGTATGAGCGAAGCTTGCTTGCAGAAAAAATGAAGAACAGCACAGATGAGACAAAGACTGCTGCCAGTGCCTGTTGCCAGCTAAGACCGTAGCCAAGAATAACGGCATAAGCAAAGTAGGCATTCAAGCCCATGCCCGGCGCAACAGCAACAGGCCATCCGGCATAAAGCCCCATAATGAGAGTGCCGATAACTGTTGCAAGAATAGTCGCAATAAAGGCAGCGCCGAAATCCATCCCTGCATCTGATAGGATGGCAGGATTAACAGCGATAATAAATGCCATTGTAAGGAAGGTGCTGGCACCGGCCAGAATTTCAGTTGTGGGTGTTGTGCCATGGTCAGACAGGCGAAAAAGACGATTAAGCATAGCGGGGGGTATCCTCATTTATACACGGTAGGCGTGTCGCTCTGTTAAAAGAGCTGGTGATTGAAAAACAAACAGCATAGCCTCACAGAGAGGAGATGGCTTATTTTGAGCTAATAATCCAGCTTGTATGCTGAACTTAAACGCTTATACTGTCACTGCAACAAGATTGCGATGAAATACTGCATGATGGCTGCGACTTTTTTTGATATGCCGGTTTAGTGCATTTTTGGCAAACTACCTGAAGGAAAAAAAAGATGAACGATATTACAGCTCAGGCGAAAATGACACCGCTTGCTGCCGCTGCTTTGGTGGCACGGCGCGGCGGTGATGCTGATACGTCTCTGACAATCATGGCGCAGATATGCCTTCTTGTATGCGGCGTTACAGCGCTTGCTGTTTCTGCACATATTAAAATTCCATTTTATCCGGTGCCGCTTACCATGCAAACGCTTGTTGTTCTGCTGATTGGCATGTCATATGGCTCGCGCCTTGGTGGTGCAACTGTGCTGGCTTATCTTGGTGCTGGCGCTGCTGGCGCTCCGGTATTTGCTGGCGGTGCAGGGATTATCTACTTTGCTGGACCAACAGGCGGTTATCTTGCTGGTTTCTTTGTTGCTGCTATTACGCTTGGCTTTTTGGCAGAACGTGGTTGGGCCCGCTCGTTTGTCACAACCGCTCTCAGCATGGTAATTGGCACAGCACTTATTTATGCCTGTGGTGTTACATGGCTGTCTCAGCTAATCGGGTTTGAAAAGGCTATAAGTTTTGGCATGTTGCCGTTTCTATACGGTGATGCGTTGAAGCTTGTGATTGCCTCACTCGGCATGCCGTTTGCCTGGTCTTTTGTAAACAAAATGATGAAGTAACAAATAGCAATTATCATTTGGTCACTATCAGAGCTCCTTTCCCGTGGTGAAAGGAGCTCTTTTTTTATGACCTAGCCGGCTTTGCCAAGCATCGTTAATGCATAGAGTGTTGCCGGAACAGAGACGCTGGCAATCAGGGTTGTGAGCATGATAGATGTTGCGGTCCGGCCGCTATAGGCCTGATAGAATTCAGATAAGGCAAATACGTTTGCTGCAACAGGCAGGCACGCAAATAAGATAGCAGTTTGAATCCATAACATATCAAGACCGGGCATTGTCAGCATAACTGCTGCCATGAGAAGGGGATGTATTACCAGCTTCAGGACTGTAATTGTACCAAGTTCAGCTCGCGCTGACCGAATGGGCTGACCAACAAGGGTAATGCCAAGAGCAAAAAGAGCTGTTGGCGCAGCAGCACCTGCAAGCATATCAAGAAAAAAGATAGGCATTTGCGGCAGGGTTAGCCCAGAGGCTGAGAAGATAAAGCCTGTGAGAACTGATAGTAGCAGTGGGTTGCGTGACATTGAACGCAGCATTTGTACGAGGGCAGATGATAGGTCGCCCGACCCCTTATCTCGGGTAAAAATAGCCGTCAGCAGAAGCAGCATAATGCTATCGCATACAAGGATAAGAGACATCGGCACGACAGCGCCTTCCCCAAAAGCAAGAATAGCAAGGGGAACACCGATATAGCCATAATTCGGGTAGGTAGCATTAAGGGCAAAAATGCCTGATGAGCGGCCAGACAACCCAAGAATACGGGTGGCAAACACAATGCCAAGCGCAAAAATAATGATGGTTACAGCTTCATAGCGAAGAATAAAGTGAGGGTTCGCGACCTCAGATACTGGTGCAGAGGTGATCGATACAAACATGAAGGCTGGGAGCACAACAAAAAAGGCAAATCGTGCCAGAATTCGTCCTGCCTGTTCATCAAAAAACCCTGAACTGCGTGAAAAAGCACCCAGAAGAATAATCCCAAAAAATGGAATGGTCAGGGAAAGAATATCACCCATAAGTCTCTCACATAAAAATAAAAAGGAGCAGAAGGAACAATCCTAGAAGGTGTATAAGCCCTTCTGGTAAAAAGAGTAACGGTGCCGATACAAAAATTATACCAGAAAAGAGGGGGCTTTTGCGAAAATACTCATGCAAGCATCTCGCAGGATGCAATCTATATTTTTCAGCATAACTGCCTGTCAGCCCAAAAAAGAGTTAGGTCTCAGATACCGCTAATTATCGTTGGTAGCCGCAGGCGTTAAATTCATCGCTGAGTCAGTATCGTCTGAGGGAAACATATCATAGGCATCAGCTGATTCTAGCACTTCAGCTTCACCGCTTTGCTCAATGAGTTCGACTAACTTATCTTCAGGAGAATGAGAGCTATCATGCAAAATTGTAACAGCTACCAAGGCAGCAATTGTTGTTGTTACCATGCTAGACTCAGTTGTTTTGCGTGGCTGAAAGGGAATAACCTCGCCGCTTAGACGCAGCTCTTGGTCAGGTGTCAGCATTCTCAAACTCCTTGCTATCAGATAAGATATATGAAGAAATATGGTCGTTTACAACGCAGACGGTAAGGGAAGGCGCCACCGGCGCTGCATCTCTATAACTTGTGTCATTCACAGAGTTCGTCATACTAATTATAGTATAGGTCTAAAGTGAGAAATTCGTGAAGTAAAAAAAGTAGCGTGCGACCCTTTTCTCCATTGGCACAGTTTTTTGCCTGAAAATAAGACATCTTTACCGTGGGAAAATAGGTCATGAAAAAAGCGGGTCATTTAACCCGCTTTGTTCAGAATAATATCAATATTACCAGAGGTTAGTTTGTTATTCGTCTGATAAAGATGTTGCCGTCTGGCTTATTGTTAATGTTCCGGACAGCTTCTGTTGCTGCGCTATAGACAACTGTTTCCACACCGAAATTATCAACGACGTTAGCGCGGGCACGAATGAGGTTGCCAACAAGTGCCTGAGGAAGATCTAAGCGGCGCGCTTCGCCTGAGCTTGAGAGCGGCTCCCATGTGCGTCCGTCATTAGATGCCTCCCAGAACAGAGCCAAGCTTGCGATACCATCATAGTCAGACAATGAACTAGTATTAGCAATAAGCTCAGCACCTTCAACGGCTTGGCCTCTGATAGTGACTTCGCCTTCTAGCGGATTATCAATATTTGCAACGATACCTGATGGCTCAGAAACAAGTGTTTCACGGGTGCCAAATCCATCGATATAGCTGATAACAGAGCGGTAATTAAAGCCAACATCACTTTGTGTGAGTTGAAGCATGGTACCGAATTGGTCAGGGAAGTTTTCCCAGTTCTGCCGTTCAGACGAGCGCTGCCACACAATTGATATCTCACCAAGGCCGTCTTCATCAGAGATCCGGGATAAATCGGTCGTCAACTGGCTGTCTTCTTTTGGTTCACCATTTATGATAGGCATGCCCATAGGCTGGTCATTTACATTCACAACTGGTTCGGACATTGGGCTAATCAACATTTCAGGATTGCCTTGCCCGTCAATATAGGAAATTTGGACGCGCAGAAATCTGCCGACTTCAGAGTCGCGTGGCACAAAGCTAGGCCGGATAGCGCCCGGCAGGCTTAGCCAGATATCACCATCATCTGAAATCTGCCACTGGATCTGAATGCTTCCCATTCCGTCACCATCTGCAATCGAGCTAGTGTCAATAACAAGCTCATCATTTTCAATAGCTTCGAAGCCACTATCATTTTTTTGGCGCGCTGCTGTAGTCTGGGGGAGTTCAGCTGGTTTAGATGCTGTTCTAGAAGACGTGGTTGCCTTCGCCTGAGATGCATTTGCGCTCGCGGCATTTGCCGACGTTTGTGAAATTGTTTCTGCCTGTTGCCCAGATGAAGCGGAATCTGAGGATGCTTGCGTTTCAGATTTATCTACGTCACCACCAGCAAATGCAGTGCTCATTGCGATGAGTGACGCTATGCCAACTCCCGTAATGATGTAAGCTGCGCTCTTATTAATGCGGACACTTTTCATTTTAACTCTCCAAGGGTCTCGCTACAACAAACGAGTCTTTGCTATATTATCGACTTAAAATATAAAGAATTAAATCCTTTAATACAGATTTCTTCATCTTATACGAAATTACAATCACTTATTTCCCAAGGAAAATCAAGATTTCAATAATCGCGTATCACGATAGTAAAAAGCTACAATGGTGCGGCTATACTGCAAAGAGCATAAAAGCCATCGAATTTTGTAACTGCTATAATTAGTGAGCGGTGTCGTAGCGAAATTATTTTCTGCGTGACCCTTGCCCCTGATTCATCGTATATAGCTTGCAGAATTAGTCCACAGTTTGGTGACAATGGAGCTAAGCTCGGATCTGCTGAAAATCAGTCTCCTCTCACTACATGAAATTAAAGGGTAACATCTATGACAAATATTTCGCTTGAGCAGTCTCAGAAGATTGCAGTGGCAGCAGCAGCAAAAGGCGCAGAACTTGGCCTAAAGCCTCTGTGTATTACGGTCCTTGATAGTCGGGCAAGTTTGCGTCTTTGTGTGAATCAGGACGGCACATCGATTGACCGCCATAGAATTGCGCATGGTAAAGCAAATGCTGCTTTGTCTTTGGGAATGGGGTCACGCGCCCTTGGGGATCGTGCAGAAGTTCAGGCATACTTTGTTGATGCTGTTGGCAGAATGGTGAATGGTGATTTCATTCCTGTGCCGGGCGGTGTTCTGATTAAGGACGCATCAGGCGCGATTATCGGTGCGGTTGGCATTTCAGGCGATACATCTGATAATGATGAGATGGCCGCTGTTGCAGGCATCGAGTCTGTTGGTCTTGTTCCTGATACAGGTGCTTAATTTAACGCGGTTAACAACGTTTTTTACAGGGTTTTGGTGATTTTATGAACATTATTACTGCGATTCGTGATGATATGCTGGTTCCGATACACCCGGCAGGCTGGCCATTTATCGGCCTGTTTGCTGCGGTAACGCTGGTGATTGGGTTTTTTGCTGATGGGTTTTTTCTCATTGGTGTTCCGGCAACATTATGGTGCGTTTATTTTTTCCGAAATCCTGAGCGTATTACGCCAATATCGCCTGACCTGATTATCGCGCCGGCCGATGGCCGTATTATCGCAACAGGTATTGAAGAGGCGCCTGCTGAGTTAGGACTGCCCGCTGGTAAATGGCGCTGTATTTGTATTTTCATGAATGTGTTTGATGTTCATGTGAACCGCAGTCCTTTTGCGGGTACGATTGGACATCAAATTTATGTAAAAGGTAAGTTTGTGAATGCAAGTCTTGATAAGGCTCATCATGAAAATGAACGGATGGTCCAACGTCTTGATACGGGTGATAAACGTGCCCCCCATATTGGCATTGTGCAGATAGCTGGTCTTGTTGCGCGCCGCATTCTGTGTGATGTGCGTGTCGATGATAAGCTAAGTGCTGGCCAGTTGTTTGGTATTATTCGATTTGGCAGCCGGGTAGATGTCTGGGTGCCAGAGGAGATTGCGCCGCTTGTTCTTGTGGGGCAAAAGACGATTGCTGGTGAAACTGTTCTTGCTGACCTTTCTGGCAAACGCTCAGGCCCGCGCTAGAATGCAACTGATAGAACAGACAGTCCTCGCTTATTTTCTGTTAAACCTGATATACTGACCTGCAACATGATATACTGACCTGCAA
>DGJU01000050.1:9918-17692 GCA_002387605.1 Alphaproteobacteria bacterium UBA4588
TTTCGCACGGTTTCTTTTGGCTGGATTCTGCCAAATATGCTGACTATTGGCGGGCTCGTTTCGGGGCTTACAGCGTTCCGGTTTGCGTTGGATCAGAACTGGTCGCTTGTTGTTGCAATGGTATCGCTGGCAGCGATTTTTGATGCGCTAGACGGCAGAATGGCCCGGTTGCTTAAAACAACAAGTGTGTTTGGTGCTGAATTAGACAGTCTGTCTGATGCGATTGTGTTTGGGGTTATTCCGGCGTTATGCCTGTATCTCTGGGCGCTCGAAGATTCCGGCAATATCGCGTGGGGAACAGCACTTTTCTATGTCGTATGTATCATATTAAGACTTGCCCGGTTTAATTCTGAATTGCCAGACAGGCCGGATTACGCAAAATCATTTTTTACCGGAATACCAGCGCCAGCAGCAGGCTTTCTTGCGCTTCTGCCGATTGTTGCTCTGCAGGTAATTGATGCTCCTATTTTGCGTGAACCAGCGGTTGTATCTGCTGTCCTTGTGCTTATCGGTGTTGGGGCAGTAAGCACAATGCCAACATTCAGCGGTAAAACATTATCTGTTTCAAGCGGTGCAGTTCTGCCGTTTCTTGCCATGGTTGCCCTGTTCGGGAGTCTTATGGCTATCAAGCCATGGACAGCCTACCTCGTATTAGCAGGGCTTTATATCGTCTCATTTCCTATCTCTGTCTGGTTCTTTTATCATCGTCGGCGCAGACATCTGAAAATGAGTGCGAAGTCAGATAAATAACAGAACAGGCAGTTTCCATTAGGGGTTGATTGGTGGTTAATTCCCATTACACTCATAACGGCGAGGGAGGCAAGGGTGACCCAAACTCTTCTAGATAAATGTGTGAAGCGGAATATCCGCATGACGGCCCAGCGCCAGATTATCATTAAGGTAATCGAAGGGTCTGATGATCACCCCGATGTGGATCAGCTCTATATAAGGTCTGTTGCGCAGGATGATACGATATCAATCGCAACTGTCTATCGTACCGTAAAGCTGCTTGAAGAAGTGGGCGTTATTGAACGTATTGAATTTGGTGATGGCCGGTCTCGTTATGAAGAAGCAGGCGAGCATCATGAACATCTGATTGATATTGAGTCAGGTGAAGTGATTGAATTTTACCATGCAGAGCTTGAAAAGCTCAAAGCCAAAATAGCGGAAGATATGGGTTACGAGCTGGTTGACCACCGGCTTGAATTATTTGGCCGCAAGCTGAAATCCTAATTTATCACGCTGTTTTTCTGACCGCCCCAATATCTATTGCTTAACAGTTTGGTATCACTCACACTGTTTTCTGTTTTGTGTTGCCTGTTCGCTGGGTCAGGTATGGTGGTTTTTTGGGGGGCGTGTTATGCGCGAGGTTCTTTGGGGCCGATTTTCGGTATGGTTTTTTCTTATTCTGCTGACAGGGGCAAGTCTGGTTGCAGGCTTTGTCATTCCAGGCATTTGGGCTGTGACGGCTGTTGCAGGTATTTTATCTGTTCAGGGCTGGCGTGATTATAGCCAAAATAGGCGTGCTGTTCTCTCCAACTATCCGATTATTGGGCATCTTAGGTTTTTCTTTGAGAGCATCCGGCCAGAATTGCGGCAGTATTTCTGGGAAGATGATGGCGACGAGCTGCCATTCTCACGTAATCAGCGGGCAATGGTTTATCAGCGGTCCAAAAATATTCTGGCAGCCCGTCCTATGGGAACTGTTCTGAATGTGTATCAAGAGGACCATAACTGGCTCAATCACTCGATGGCGCCCACTCATATTGATGATAAGGATTTCCGCTGCCGTGTTGGTGAAGGCGATAAGGCGTATGATGCTGCGTTGGTCAATATCTCAGGCACATCTTTTGGCGCGATGTCTCCGCCTGCCATACAATCGATGAGCAGTGGGGCGCATCTTGGCGGGTTTGCCCATAATACCGGCGAAGGGTCTTTTTCCGCTTACCATAAGGCAGGCGGCGGAGATATTATCTGGCAAATTTCAACGGGCTATTTTGGCTGTCGCACCAAAGACGGAAAATTCTGCCCGGATGCCTTTGCCAAGACGGCCAATGAAGAACAGATTAAGATGATAGAGATCAAACTATCACAGGGCGCTAAGCCTGGTCATGGCGGGATGTTGCTCGCGCCGAAAGTTACCCAAGAAATTGCAGAGACGCGCGGTATTGAGCCTTTTAAGGATTGTATATCTCCGTCGCGCCATTCTGAATTTTCAACCCCAACTGAACTTATCGAGTTTGCCTGCCGGTTGCGGGCGTTATCGGGTGGTAAGCCGGTTGGCATAAAGCTATGTATTGGCCATCCATGGGAATTTATTGCGATTGTAAAAGCCATGGTTGAGATGGACCAGGCTGTTGATTTTATCACGGTTGATGGCGCTGAGGGCGGCACAGGTGCAGCGCCTGCAGAATTTGCAGATAACCTTGGCTGTCCATTGCGCGATGCGTTGGTGTTTGTTGAAAACACTCTGAAGGGTGCTGGATTGCGCGAGCGGATTAAAATCGCAGCATCGGGCAAGATTGTAAGCGCTTATGATGTGGTGCGGATGTGCGCTATCGGAGCGGATTGGTGTAATATGGCGCGTCCTTTCATGTTTGCGCTGGGATGTATTCAGGCACGTGACTGTGCCTCTGGTGATTGCCCGACCGGCCTTGCAACAATGGACCCCGGTCGCTACCGAGCCGTTAATATTGATGATAAAGCGCTCCGGATTAAGAACTTTCAGTCGAATACCGTCTTTGCTGTTGCAGAAATGTTAGAGGCTGCCGGTCTAGAACATCCAAGCCAGCTGACCCGTCGCCATATTGTGCGCAGGTTATCAGCAAGCAAAATTCTCCTTGCGGACCAGATTTATCCAAAAGTTGAAAATCGGGCTCTTCTTGAGGGATTGCAGGTAGATGATACTCGACTGTCATCATATTGGAATCGGGTAACAGGGGCTAGCTTTGCCCCGAATGACTAACCTGTATCATTAAAACTATATGTGCTAACGCCTGTTAATGTTTGACAAAAATTTGTCTGGCTGTAACGCTTTGCCTCTTTTTTGATAGGCAGTACATATTCATGGCAGGTTCGACATTATCAGTATTGTCTTCGGTATGGCGGATGACAACCGCCCAAGCTTTGTCCATGACGGTGATGAATATCAATATCATCACAACAGGGCTTGCCGGCGCAATTTTATCACCCGTTGCATGGCTTGCAACCCTTGCTCTGTCACTTCAATTTGTCTCAACCATGCTGGTAACCTTGCCAGCATCATTATTAATGTCCCGGTTTGGGCGGCGTCCGGTTTTTCTTGCCGGTGCGTCCTTGTCAATATGCGCTGCTTTGATACAGGCTTATGCTGTTTATTCAGGACACTTCATTCTGTTTTGTATTGGGTCCGGTCTTTTGGGGGCAGGCCATGCAATCGCTCAATTCTACCGATATGCGGCTGCAGATATTGTTGTGCCTGAAGATAAGCCAAAAGCAGTATCATTGGCGCTGGTTGGTGGGCTGGTTGCGGCTATTTTCGGGCCTGAAATTTCATATCGTCTGATTGGCGCTGTAGATGGTGCGCTCTATGCGGGATGCTTTATTGGCGCAGCTCTGGTGCAATGTCTGGCGCTTCCTGTCCTGCTGGGGATGCCAAAATTAGCTGTTGAGATACGCGAAAAGCAGGGACGTCCGATAAGTGCCTTTCTTCGGTTGCCAGCGTTTCGGCTGGCGCTCTGTTCGGCTGCGCTTGGCTATGCTGTGATGAGCTTTTTGATGACAGCTGTGCCGCTTCAAATTGTGAATGTCAGTCTGCTAGGAGAGGCGTTAAATGCGCGGGTCATTCAATGGCATGTCATTGCGATGTTTGCCCCGTCATTTTTTACTGGCAGCCTGATAACCAGATTTGGCATTCGCGCTATTATGACAGCAGGTTTGGTGCTCTATCTCGCAGGCATTATAGTGGCGTTGTCGGGACTTCAATTCTGGTATTATTTTGCCACATTATTTTTCGTCGGGCTTGGCTGGAATTTTCTTTATATCGCAGGAACCTCTCTTGTTACGCTCGTCACCGAGCCTGAAGAGCGGGGGCGTGTTCAGGGCATAACAGATATGACAGTTTTTACTGCCGTTGCCTGTGCGTCTCTCTCAGCCGGTATAATTCACACAATTGGCGGCTGGCATATTATGGCTCTCGCCGCCCTGCTTCCCATTAGTATTATCGGGGTGACGATAGCAATGACCAGCAAGCCTTCTTTACCATAAAACGTAAAATATGGTGCACTGCACAATAAAAATGGGAATGTTTTATTGATGCCAAAAAAGAAATAAAGATTTTCTATTGTGGAATTTTTTATGGATACAGGCAAAAAAAAGGGCCGTGAGCGAACTCACGACCAAGTTTAGGGAGGAAACGCACAAAATAATTGTGCACCGCGATATATTAACATTTCACGTAGGAAGTCAATAGTGTCGGTTTCAAAAAAGTAAAAAATCCATCGAATTAAGGGTAGTATTGATACTTATTTAGGCAAAATATCAAAAACTAGTCAGAGTTTGGCCAGAAGAGGGCCAGAAGCAGGCCAGAAGCAGGCCAGAATTCCGCCAGCTATGAAGGCCAGCTATAATAATTTGATCGGGGGCAACAGGCTTTTTACATCATTAATGGTCAGACCATTTTCACGATATGTTGCAAGGCTTCGGGCTTTGTCGCGTTTTGCCAGTCTCTGTCCGGTTTGATCGCAGATAAGTTCATGATGATGATATAATGGGGATGGCAATCCAAGCAGGGTTTGAAGCAGGCAGTGCAAGTCTGTTGAGGCGCGCAAATCATCTCCCCTAACGACAAGATCAATCTGGCTATCGGCGTCATCGATGACCACACTCAGATGATAAGAGGCAGGGCTATTGCGTCTGCCAAGCACGACATTACCCAGAGAACGGGGGTCAGCTGTGATTGCGTCACCAGTGTGCGTTTGCCAGATTAAAGACTGATTTTTCAGCTTTATCTGTGCAAGAGCTCTATCCATATCAAGACGTAAGGCTGGCACGGCTGTGTGGTGTAGTGCTGTGTTTGGCACAGGCGGGCTGTTCTGGCTATCCTGCGGGGCGGTCAGGCTCGCCTCATATTCTTTTCGTGAAAGGTGACATGGATAGACTAATTTTTCAGATTCCAACCATGCCAGTGCAGCATCATATCGCTGGCGACGAGCCGATTGATATAAGGGCGGCTGGTTCCAGGATATACCAAGCCACTGTAAGTCATCAATGAGGTGATCGGTAAATTCATCCTTGCAGCGTGAGCTATCAATATCATCAATCCGGAGCAGAAACCGGTTAGCATCACAGCCCGCTGCCTGCCATGCAACAAGCGCAGAATAAGCATGCCCAAGATGCAGCCGGCCTGACGGGCTTGGTGCAAAACGGGTGCGGGTATTTCGAAATATCTCAGGCATGTAATGTCACGGCTCTGTAACAGTGATATGGCGGGAAACAGAAGTGGTTTCCTAATTTCCTGATTATGGTAGAACAGAGGGGGCAAAAAGCAAAGCTGGAGGACGATTTCATGACAATGATTGACCATTCTGTTCCAATTGGATCTGGGCTATCTCTTTCGGGACGGTTTCGTCTTCCTGATGGTATGACGGAGCTTATAAAGGGACGCATAGACTCGATTGTTATCTTTCTCCATGGCTGGGGTGCGGATGGCACTGACCTTGCCCCATTATCAGATGTGCTAGCGCAAGCCCTGCCCGAACATGCCAAAAATACTGCTTTTTTTACCCCCGATGCTCCTGATATCTGCTCCGCAAACCCTGCTGGCAGGCAATGGTTTGAATTAAGTTTTGATGAAACAGGGCGCCAGAAACATCCTGATTTATGCTGGCAGGCCGCCACAGTTATCCATCAGCTCCTAGATGCAGTTAGCCTTGATATGGGTGTTCCGGCAGACCGCATTATTCTGGGCGGCTTCTCGCAAGGCGGCATGTTGTCTCTTGCTGCTGGCCCGTCTTATCAGCAACGGATCGCTGGTGTCTTTAGCCTATCAGGTGCCTATCTTACCTTGTCCCAGCAACAAGAATTACAGGCAGCCGGCACAGGGCATCTTGATGCCGGTTTTCCAATCCTTCTGGTTCATGGTGATGATGATGCTGTTGTGCCGCCGCAAGCGCTTGGCCACGCCAAAGAAGCGCTTGAAGGACTTGGCGCCGCACCTGACATGCATATGGTTAAACAGCTAGGCCATGGTATTGATATGGAAGTGATAAGCCATCTCGGCGGGTTCTTGTCAGGTGCTTTGAGCCCGTCATAGCGCAAACATCTTTTTTGCCATAAGGCCTTACCCGCCCGTTATTGTAATAGCGCTGTCATATCTAACGGCTAGATTAGCCAAGACAAATCAATATTTAGAGGTGTTCATCAGTATAAAAACACCAAATATTGATAATTCCGCCAATAAGGCGGCTTGTATTACGGCTGGCTTCGTGTTTGACTAATGCGATGAAAGGTAGGGTTATATTTCTATGAATGCTGGCATGCATGCTCCTGCACTCGTTTTGAATGCAGATTTCCGTCCCTTAAGCTATTTTCCGCTATCCTTATGGTCATGGCAGGATAGCATAAAGGCGGTTTTTCTCGACCGCGTTAGCATCATATCTGAGTATGAAGAAGTTGTGCGTTCGCCATCTCGTACGATGCCGTTGCCGTCTGTCATTGCGCTCAAAGAATATATACCGCAGAGCCGCAATCCGGCCTTTACCCGCTTTAATGTGTTTTTGCGTGATAAATTTACCTGCCAATATTGCAATCATAAGCTTCCTGCGTCTGACCTGACATTTGATCATGTGGTGCCGCGGTCGCGAGGCGGCCGGTCGCGCTGGGATAATGTTGTTGCGGCCTGTAGCCCATGTAATTTGAAAAAAGCGAATAAGATGCCGCGCCAGTGCGGGATGCATCCTCTGGTGGCCCCGGCAGCGCCGAACGTCTGGCAGTTACAGGAAAATGGCAGGGCTTTTCCGCCAAACTTCCTGCATCATTCATGGCGTGATTATCTATATTGGGATAGTGAGCTTTTGGAAGAGGCTACCAGCAACATCCCGTTATTTAACTAACGCCCCTCATCATCTGGGCAGGTTCAGCTGAATCCAGCTTAGAATTTTTCAGCAATTTTGATAGCGGCTCTGCATCCTGTCTGGATAACGCTCCGCAAAATAGGGTAGCCAGTTGCCTCGCGCCCGTCATGCTCAATGGCGATATCACGGTGCTCCAGCTCTTCATCGCGAAACCTCTCAAGCGTTTTGGTTAATTCAGGCTCGCGGTCCTGTGCTTTTAAATGCTCAACCTGAGCAGCATAATGCTCACCAATGACTTCCTCAACAGCGATGGTGCAGGCCATCGCCGCCTTTGGTCCCATGGCAGCTGTCGTTGCGCCAAGAATAAATCCAGCCACACCCCAGACAGGGTCAAACAAAGACGGGCGCACCTTATAGTCATTCAGTAATGTATCAAAGGTATCAAGATGTTCTTGTTCCTGTTCCATCATATGCTGAATTTCGGCAGCCTGCTCATGGTTCTTTAAGATAGCGAGCTGTCCTTTGTAAATCGTCTGTGCTGCCCGCTCTCCGGCATGATTAACCCGCAGAAAACGGTCAAGGTCAGCCGGCGTTCTTGCAGAATCTGACGCGGCAGTTGATGGAGTGGCGTGTTTAGGGCTCTGTGTCATCGGGGGGCTCTTTTTCGCTCTTAAAAGGGGGCGGGAGCAAATGTCCCTGCAGAATCAAAGATAGACCTCAGC
>DGJU01000058.1:0-12606 GCA_002387605.1 Alphaproteobacteria bacterium UBA4588
ACTATGCGCTCTCGTCTTTGAGCCGCGCGCTTGCTGCCCAAAAAGACGGCCGCTTTGAGGCTGAAATCACGCCTATCACGATTGAAGGACGCAAACAGACGCTGACTATTTCCAAAGATGAGCAGCCTGTGACAGCACGTCCTGAAAAAATCCCCCAGCTAAAACCAGCTTTTCGAGAAGGCGGTACTGTTACAGCAGCGAACTCATCGTCAATTTCAGATGGGGCTGCAGCCCTTATTCTGGCAAATGGTGATATGGTAGGCGCGCACGGGCTGACTGCCCGCGCCCGTATTCTTGGCCATGCCAGTTTTGCACATGCCCCTGGCTGGTTTACCACAGCGCCTGTTTATGCCGCTCAAAAGCTACTGGCAAAAATTGGCTGGCAGGCAGGTAATGTCGATCTTTGGGAGGTAAATGAAGCCTTTGCGGTTGTACCAATGGCCTTCATGCGTGAGCTGAATTTGCCAGATGATATTGTGAATATTCATGGTGGGGCCTGTGCGCTGGGTCATCCTATTGGCGCGTCGGGTGCGCGCATTATCGTCTCATTATTAACGGCAATGGAATCCCGTGATGTCGCGCGCGGTATTGCAGCAATATGCCTTGGCGGCGGAGAAGGCATTGCGGTTGCAGTAGAGCGGATATGAAACTGTCATCTGATATTGCAGCAATTGTGACTGGCGCTGGCTCTGGGCTTGGCGCTGCGGTTGCGAGCAGGCTTGCTTCTGCTGGTGTTAAGGTTGCGCTGTTCGACAAGGATACGCAAAAAGGTCTTGCACAGGCAGAGGCTATTGGCGGTCTATTTGTTGAGGTTGATGTAAGTGATGCGACATCTGTTGCCACGGCAATTACCGCAGCCAGACAAGCCCATGGTCAGGAACGACTAGTAATAAACTGCGCTGGCATTGCACCTGCGGCAAAGACTGTATCACGGGGCAACGCGCATGATGCTGGCCTGTTCGAAGCTGTCATTGCTATCAATCTTATCGGTAGCTATTTTGTTGCCAGCCAGAGCGCTGCTGGCATGGCAAGCCTAGAGCCGCTAACCGATGATGGTGAGCGCGGGCTAATTATTAACACAGCTTCGGTTGCCGCCTTTGATGGACAGGTTGGACAGACAGCCTATGCTGCATCTAAAGCTGGCATTGCTGGCCTTACTCTTCCAATGGCGCGCGACCTTGCTGATAAAGGCATCAGGGTGATGGCGATTGCGCCCGGTATTTTTGGCACGCCCATGGTGACGGCCTTCCCGCAAGAGGTGCAGGATGCGCTAGCCTCTCAGATACCGTTTCCAGCACGGCTTGGTGAGCCAGATGAATTTGCTGCCCTTGTTCAGCATATTGCCGAAAACAGAATGCTGAATGGCGAGACAATCAGACTAGATGGCGCTATCAGAATGCCGCCACGCTAAGATAAGCTGCGCCATTATTTTGTTTTATCAGGCGTCCAACCATTAGGCATGTCTACCATCGCAATGCTTGTCGACATTTTGGCAACAAGCCTACCATCATCGCTAAAAGCGCCTGCTTCGCAATAACTGACCCGCCGCCCCGATTTCAGCACCGTTGAGCGAAAGGTGAGATGCTGTCCTTTGGAGGGCGCAAAAAAAGACGTTTTAAACTCTATCGTAAGCACTTCAACCGAAGGCGCAGCCAGCGTGAGAGCCGCAAAACCGCACGCACTATCAAGACCAGCTGTTACGACCCCGCCATGCACAAACCCCTGCTGCTGACTAACCTTCTCCGAAATATCCAGCACCATTTCGATAGCCCCCGGCACGGCTGATACCAGACGTATTCCCATCAGCGCCATAGCGCCTTGCGCATCAAAACTGGCGCGAACGCGTGCCTCAAAATCAGGGTCGCGTATTACATAATCGCTCATCGTTCCTACGGTCCTCATAGTGACAAAGCCGGCATGTTAAGGATGACCTGTCAGAGATTTGAAATCAATCCTCTTTCGGTACGCCATTTCCTTCGCTAAACTAATGTCCAAGATATGCAAAACTGAAAGGCGGACTGTCATGACAGACCCACATATTAGCCAAAAAATTAGCCGGTTTCCTGTTCCTGAATTTAGCCAGCTCCCCGAAGACATCCAGCAGATGTTAACAGATGTCTCAGATAAGGCAGGGTTTATCCCAAATGTGTTTCTAACACTTGCCTATCGCCCAGACGAGCTGCGGGCTTTTTTTGCGTATCACAATGCCCTGATGCTGCGGAAGGGCGGTATCAGCAAGGCAGAAAAAGAAATGATTATTGTTGCAACTTCTGCTGAAAATAGCTGTCTTTACTGTGTTATTGCCCATGGTGCGATTTTGCGTATCTATGCAAAATCAGGCTCCTTGTCAGACCAAATCGCAACCAATTATCGCAAAGCAGATATTACTGAGCGGCAATGCGCGATGTTAGATTTTGCGATAAAAGTCTGCAATAAATCTGCTGAGGTGGCTGAAGGAGATTTTGTTGCACTTGCAGCACATGGATTTTCAGAGGATGATATCTGGGATATCGCTGGGATAACGGCCCTATTTGCCCTATCCAATAGAATGGCGAGTATAACTGCCATGCGCCCGAATGATGAATTTTACCAGATGGGGCGCGGCATATGACGCTACATGATGAGCGTATTATTACTATTAATGAAATGGTTGGGTTCAACCAGATAAACGGTATTGAGATTACTGAATGGCAGGATGGTTCTGGCGCTGTACAGCTTCGCATCACAGAAAACCATTTGAATCCAGCTGATGTCGTTCATGGCGGTGTGCTATCAGCAATGCTTGATGTTGCTCTTGCCATGTCGGGAAGTTATTTTGCCCCGCCGAGCCCGTTAATGCCGGGGCTTACGCTTCACCTCAGCACCCAATTCTTATCAGGGGCAAAACGAGCTGATGACATGCTGTATGCCACCAGCACAAAGACCGGTGGTGGCGCATCTGTCTTCTTTGCTGAAGGTGCGATACATACCCCAGACGGCAGACTGATTGCCACTGCGACAGGGACATTCAAACGCGGCCGCATTCCGGCCGCATCATAATATGATTAAGAAATAAGCTTAGCCGGCTTTTGGGCACGATAATCTTCGAGCAAGCCTAGCTCACGGCGGAGATATGAGCGAAGTCCTTGCGGGCCCGTATCACTCCAGATCCGGCGGACTGTTTCATGAAACATCCCGTCAGACAGTTCATCGGTTGCCAGAACAAACTGAAACAAGCTTGATTTGAACCGTGTCTGAAGCTGGTAATCAAAATCATATAAGATTTTTGCAACAAGAGCTTCATTCACATCCAAAACCTGATTAATCATGTTATTTATCCTATTTTTCGCATAATGTCTCAACGCATATGAACCGTTGGTATAACTCTTATTACAAGAAGCGTACCAAACTTGGCTGTTCTGCGCTGGAACATTCACTTTTTCTCAGAAAAATGCATTTAGAATAAAAATCCAAATATTTCAATAGGTTCTGCAGGAACCACCAGCTCGCCATGCCAGAGCTTTCCGTTTGGGCTAAGAATGCGAACATAGAGACCTGAATGGTCTATTGGAATCTCTTCCCTGCCAGAAACTATCGTTTTGCTTTTGGCTTTGTGACAGACAGTGCCGGTTAGTTCTGCCATCTGATATGTCAGCACAGTTAGAGGGTTTCCAGCTCTATCAAAGCCCGTCATTCGTTCCGGCTCTTGATTCAGAACATAGCAGGTGGAGGGAACTTTGAGGCTTGCTGAATAGGACACGGCAACCGTCTCACTGCCAGCTTTTTCTATTGAAATGAGGTTCAGGTTTTTGACAAAATCAGGGAGCTGTCTCTGGGCACAACTCGCAAAAAGGAAGGGAATAAAAAACAGTAAGGCTACAAATCGCATATCATCATCCTTGAATACAACGGTGTATTAATACCTGTCTGAGATGCTGACAGGATCGAAGAGTGATGATAGCGTGATAACCTTAATATTAGATTAACGTGTTCGAGTAGGGAAAATAACTTTGTTAATGTATCGGACTGGCTGAGCTATATCTTTTTAGCTGTCCAATGCTTTACTAATACTTTCAAAAACGATGGATTTATTTTTAAAGTCAGAAATCTCATTAAAAGACCGCTCTAACAGCATCTTACGAACAAGTTCTGGGAACGGGCAACTTCTTACCTTCTGACCGTCGATAATCTGCATCCATGTTCTTGCCATATCGATGTTACAGCTACCAGAGGATTTGGTATAAACCTCTGACAAGCTCACAACGAATGTTCGCACCCCAAGCCTATTCAGGACTTTTGCTGCCAAGCCATAATCAAAACCAGATAGCCCATGAATTTTTCCATCTGATGTCAACATAACGGTTTCAGACTCAGACTCTATCCCGCGAAACGACTTTGGCACAAAAATGAATGCTTTTTCTACTTCACCACTGACCTTGCCGCCCATGGAGGAAAAAGCCAGCAAAGTCATTTCGGATAAAGACTGCAAAGGAATTTTATTTCCTGGTACAAATTGACGTCGCAAGTCATCAGAGAGCATTTTATTCACGATATTCTCATCTAATGCGAGGTCATTACCCAAAATTTCCATCATTCTCTCGAATGGCATTTCCGCTGGCTTCAGCTGGCGGGCGGCAAATTGAATGATGGCATCATTGCCAGTGCGATGCCCGAGCGCAACAATATTTAAGATTTCATCAAAAGTTGCTTTGTAAGAGCCAACAAGACGGTTCCGGTAAAGATTTATTTTTTGGCAACCTGGACCAAGAATTGTGATTTTACTCTCAAAATTCTCAAGCGCTGCCGCATTGAGCTCGGTCATAGCTGCAAAGCGTTCCATTGAGATGGAAACAGGCTCGTAATCCTTATAGATAAGAAAGTAATGTTGTGATTTCTGAATGAAAACATCATCGACAGACAGAAGTGTATTACCGTTTCTGTCGAGCGCTGGCAAATAGGGATCAACGGCAGCATTAATCAAAGAGAAGAAAGGGCTTGAATCTGTTTCGTCACACTCAGACAGGTCATTTGCAGAGACTGATACAGAAAAAAGTGATGCAACTACGGCAAGATACACACATAAGGCAGACCGAATAGCATACGACAAAAACGAAGCAAACATCCCCGTCTGGTTCTGGCTCCAAGCCTGCTTCTGGGCATTTATTGCACTGCGCCTTACCATCACTCTTTCCCTATCATTTAGCTGTGCTCTCCTCCTCAAATTAGCATGTTCTGTACCAAACCGGCTATCTTGATGGAATAATTTTTAACCCGCTGCTGTTTTTTGGTAAACAGCAGGGCGTCTGCGTCGTTTTTAACAGTATCATGGTAGTAGATCTTTATAAAATTCAGGCAGCAATCGGCAGTGGCGGGTCACAGACCTCCCCGAACTATAAACGCAAATTGCTGACAGAAGAAGAGTTGGAAGAAAACACAGTCGATTTTGGACTGGAAGGCGGCAATCCAGACTGCCGTATTTTTCTCGCTCATGCTGTAACAACTCTGACCTGGTTGAAATCTCATCATTTGTTAGTCACATGATCGAACGGTATCTTTCGATCATGTTATCTGGCGTTATGGTGCTGGCGGCCAGCTTTTTTCTGACCGGATGCGTTAACCATCTCGCGCTGAATGAACATCCGCATAGCTATAAAACATCCCAGCAGGACGATCCAAAAATTGTCGTAAAGCCTGATAATCTTCCTCTGAAACGAATTGTTGTGCTTCCGGACGAACAAACAGATACACCCCCAGCAATCAGCACGGATGTCACCGAATCCGAGCAACAACGCCAGCCAACACGCGCAGAGATTATCGCACATCTCAGCCGTCCGATTTTCTTTGCACTCGATGCCTACCAGCTCTCTGCTGAACAGCAAAAACAGCTTAGCGAGCTTGCAAGCTTTATGAAACAGCCTGAGAACATCAACCTTAAGATACGGATTGAAGGGCATTGCGATGACAGAGGGACGCGCGACTATAACTTTGCCCTTGGGTCGCGGCGCGCCTCATCTGTTATGCAGATGCTTGAAAGCGCTGGCATTATGCAAACCCGCATGAAATTTATCTCCTACGGTAAGGAGCGGCCGGCCTATCTTGGAGCCTCTGAGCCGTCACGTGCCCAGAATAGGCGCGCTGACCTGCTTATCAGGCCTGATTTTCAGAGCACTCTGACGGGCCCATCCTCGTAAAACTAAAATAGCGCGGCTGACAAGTGACGCCTATGTTGCTTTGGTGCGCGCCATAATCAGATTTCCCGCTAGAACGCAGACAATCCCAATAATCCCAAGCCCTGTCCAGACATAGCCTTCAACCATGGTGGAAATCATCAGCGCAAAGACAGGGAAGACAACTGTTGCATAGCCTGCCTTGCCAGCGCCAATACTACCAACAAGGCTAAGATAGCAGGCAAAGGCGATAACAGATGAAAAAACAGAGAGCCAGACAAGACCGCCAAGATAGGTCCAGCTCGCAACGACAGTAAATTCATGCCCGCGCACCAACGCTATGACAGCCATAAAGAGGCAGCCATACATCATACCCCAGCTATTGGCACTCAACACAGGCACATCATCTTTTTGGGTTGAGGCTGAAACTTGATTGCCGGAACAGAAACATATTGTCCCTGCTGTACAGAGCATCAGACTTATCCAGGCTTTGTTACTGACATCCAATTCTGGCCAAAAAATTAAGATAATGCCACCCAGACCAATTGCCGAAGCGACCAGCTGACTGAGCCGCGGCGGGCGCACTGTCAGCGCAGAAACCATCAAGATATTAACCATAGATGCCGCTGAAAATGCGACAGCAAGCAACCCAGACGCCAGATGCACGCTGGCATAATAATACAGCATGAAATTTGTGCTGAAGATAAAAATACCCATCAGAAAAAAGCGAATATGATAGCGAAGGGGAAACCGCAACGGCAGACCTTTGAGGCGCACCAGCAAATAGCAGAGCAATGCGGCAATCGCAAAACGCCAGACAAGAGAGACCTCAGGGGCAATAATCCCAACCTGCCATTTTAGCGGCAGCCAGCTAGTTGACCAGCCAAACACAACAAGAGCGTAATTCAGATAATCACGACGCAACATCAAATGAGCACCACCACTATGAGGCAAGACATAAAGATACTAGACATGCAGATACTAGCTCTGGCTATCTTAAATCCCGGCCTTAGTTAAAAAGACAGACTACCCAACAGCTTAACAGAAACGTTCAGGGCCAATCCATTGCGCGGTTGAGTAACGGTCACCTGCTGCCCAGCCTACCGGCAGGATAGCCTCAATTTCAGCAAGCATATCAGCGGAAAGCGTTACTGACATTGCCGCAGCCGCTTGAGCCAAATGTTCAACTGAGCGCGTTCCTGGAATGGGCAATACATGTTTTCCCTGATGCAGAAGCCAGGCAATCGCAAGCGTCGCAGCTGCCATTCCATGATCGGCTGCATACTGACGGAACTTATCTGTTGATGCGATATTGGCAGCAAATTGTGGCTGCATAAATCGCGGATTTTTCTGTGTAAAAGCGAGCGACTGACCTGTCTCATAGGACATTGGCGTATCGGTAAGGAAGGTGCGGCCTACAGGGCTGAAAGCAACCAGCGTTGTGCCAAGCTCAGCACAAGCTTGCACCAGACCAAGTTCTGGCGCGCGCGTTGATAATGAATATTCAGACTGAACGGCTGCAATATGATGAATTTTTGAGGCACGGCGTAATGAATCAGGTGCTATTTCTGAAAATCCAATATGCTTTGTCTTACCCTTTTTAATCAGTGAGGCAAGGCCTTCTGTAACGTCTTCGATATCGCGTTCCTGTTCGCGGCGGTGGACATAAAACAGCTCCACACAGTCAACACCAAGCCGCGCCAAGCTTTTATCAAGCTCACCTTCGAGATGTTCAAGCGCATTATTAAAACAACGCGCACCTGTCTCAGGATGAGTTGTAATCCCGCCTTTGGTCGCAATCTTAAACATGTCTTTGGCATGAGAGCCTTGCTTGGCAAGGAAGGCACCAATACGGCTCTCTGAGGTGCCAGCGCCATAGACGTTTGATGTATCGATATGGTCGATACCAAGATCAACACAAGCGGTCAGCACATTATGCGCCTGATCCTCATCACAAGGGCCATAAAAATTAGTCAGCGACATAGCGCCATAACCAACAGAAGCCATGCGAGGGCCGTGCTGGCCAAGGGTGATAGATGATGATGACATGGAAAACGACCCTTTTAAAAAAATAAGACATTAAGCGTTTCTATTCTAAAGAAACTTATGACAGCATGTCTATAAACAACCCAGCTTTATTGCACGTCGCGAAAAAAAAGGCCTCTGCTTATGTCATCCACACCGCCGCCTCCTCTTCTTCCAGATGGTCACCTGATTCTGGTTGCCCTTGATAATGAGTTGCCACTCCCAAAATTGCTGGCAGTAGACCCGGGCGGGCGGCGCGCCCTCATTGGTGTTGGAAAAATCAATGCCGCTTATCATACTCTCAAGGCGATAATTGAGTTTAAGCCCCGGTTGCTGATTAATTTTGGAACAGCGGGCGCGTTATCTGACGGGCTTGATGACTTAGTCGAGGTCGGGCATGTGGTGCAGCGTGATATAGATTTACGGCCGATGGGGTTTTCGCTTGGCACAACCCCTTATGATCCTCTCTCAGATGGTTTGGTGCTTGCCGGCACAGGCGTTACATGCGGTAGCGGAGATGATTTTGTAGATAGCCCGCCTGAACTCACCTGTGACATCGTTGATATGGAGCTTTATGCCATCGCAAAAGTCGCCGCAAGAGAGGGGGTCGCACTGCGGGCCTTCAAATATATCTCAGACAGGGCGGATGACAGTGCGCCAGCTGACTGGAAAGAGGGCCTAACAAAGGCTGCCGATTGTTTTCTGAGCCGCCTGCCGCATTTGTCTCTCTAACAAATCGCTATTTAAATCGCCATGCAAATCGCCATGACAGCCCCTTTGCTGCGACAAATAGAGCCATTACAGCGCCTCAAACCAAGAATATCTGCGATTATTTCACAGTGAACAGCCCCGCTAGGGGCATGACCCTTTAATCATCTGATGTAAAACAGTTTCTTCTACAATTTTCATCTCTTTGCATGCTTTATATAAGCGTTTTAAGGACAAAAATGAAAAAGCAGTTCATTAAAATGTCACTTTAATGAAGTCCAGCTTCCTTCTCGGCACGTATATAGAAAGTGTCCCTTGGTCGAGTAATCCTAGCCGGTCCCAACTCTCTAAGGGGCACCCCCATATTTCAGCTAAATTTCACCATAAAGCCAGCCGCACGTCATACGTTTCTGCGATGTGTAATCAGCGTCCTGCGGACAGAGCCGTCATACACATATCAGCGAACGCCTGAATCACAGCGCTTTGTCTGACGATGAAGGGCAGAGCTATGATAGTTATCAGCACCATAACGCCCCATATCATCCATAACGCTTTATCTGGATGCGCTTTGGGTATGGCAGAAGAAATGGTCTTGCTATCATCATGTGATGTCATGCCGGCTCCTTGTCTGCGTTAGGATCTTTTATCCGGAGCATCAAGCGCGTGCGCTGTAAGATGCTCAAGCGCACAAATAGACAAGGCGGCCTGATTTGTTGCAGCAAGCCTGACATGAGGAGCAGCATCAGAGCGGCGTGCCTGCTCCCAGCGTGCAGCACATAAACACCAGTTATCCCCTTCAACAAGCCCCGGAAAGCCAAATTCTGGGCGCGGCGTTGACAGATCATTTCCGATGTTTTTGCTAAAGGTAAGAAAGCTATCTGTCATCACAGCGCAGACAGTATGAGAGCCAGCATCCTCAACGCCCGTATGACAACATCCATCGCGATAGAAGCCTGTCATCGGCGTTATCGAACATGGGATAAGCATCCCACCAAGAACATTACGCTGTTTGCCAGACCCAAAATCTTCGCCATCCATAATGCTAGTCTTTCTGCGTGCTATCGCCTTTTTCAAGGCGCGCTGTTGCCTGCTCTATCTGCTCTTCTAATGTGGCCATAAAGGCGGCGCGCGGCAAGCCCGGTGCAATTTCTGGCAAAAATTCCAGCGTGATGCAGCCCGGATATTTCCGGATCCCCTTGCGAGGCCAGAATGACCCTGAATTAAGAGCAACAGGCACAACAGGCAGTCCGGTTGCTGAATAGAGTGCATAAACACCTATCTGATAGGGCGCTTCTGTACGGGGAAGAACGCGTGTGCCTTGCGGGAAAATCAGCAAAGGACGGCCTGTTTCTAGTGCAATGAGGGCATCACGTTTTAATTTCTTCAAGGCCGCCATGCCTGCAGACCTATCTACCCCAATACTTCCTGTGCGTTTAAACACCCACCCGATAAAAGGAATCCGCATTAATTCCTGTTTCATCACAATAATGGGGTCATACAACACCCAGAATAGCACCATGGTCTCCCATGCCGATTGATGTTTTACCGCATAAATGACCTGTTTACCCTTCGGCACATTGCCTTCGAGACGAAAACTAATGCCGGAAATCCATGCAACAAAGCTTGCAAACCGGCCCCATAAGCGCCCTGCAAGAGGGGCAATGCGTGCAGAAAGGCAAACCGGCAACATGAGAATCACCAGCACGCTTGTACCGATATAAAAAACGATAGCGCTAAGGATGGAAGTAAGCCATGACATGGGTTACATCTTTAACGCAAGGACAGGCTTACGACAAGGCAATGTGACCCTTTATGACCAACAAGATTAGCGAAGATATCCAGCATCAACATTCTGACTGGCAGAACCGTGCTCTCATTGCGGTTGAGAGCACTATCGCTGCCAAAAGACAGATAACCTATCAGGCTCTTGCTGAGGCTGCTGGAATTCCGCCGCCACACCGGATTAATAAGCTTACCCAATGGCTAGAAACATTAATTGCAGAGGATGCGCAGGCTGGCAGGCCCGTGCGGGCAGCTTGTGTCATCTCAAAAGTGCGCGGCATTCCTGCACCCGGATTTTTTGCCTGTTGTCATGAACATGGCTTGCTGGCAGAAACGGCAGACACAGAAAGCTTTTATCTGCGTGTCTTAACAGCCTTGATGGCCCCAGACTGATGCACCAGACTGATGCACCAGACCAATGCTGCCCTTACTTTTTTTTCACCACAAAAATAAAGATGCCGCCGTGCTCATCAGAGACAAGAAGTGTATGCCCCTCTGTCTCGCAGAAATGCGCCATATCTAACGGTGACGCCGGATCATCAGCCAGAAATTCAGCTTCCTGACCGCTGCTTATCTGACCCAAAGACCGCCGTGCTTTAAGGACAGGGAGCGGACATTTCAGCCCCCGAAAATCAGCCTGTAACGCGCAGTCATGCTGAAACGGTGTTTCGGCTTGCTGGTCTGATGGGGACGGCTTATCACTCATGCTGGCGCGCTCCATTTCCGTGCGGGGTTAGCTTTACTAGCGATATGATTTACCATAGCCAAACCGCGTGCGCCACGCCTATGATATGAGCCGTAAAATTTACCAGCGCGCCATGTGCAGGTATCATAAAAACATACTACGCCACCGCCTCAATCTTGCATTTAGTGACATAACAGGGCAAAAAGCCTCATCAATCATCCTTACAAGGCGCAAATGAATGACAATTTGGGGGCTCATTATTGGCGGTGCAGCCGGCTTTGCCCTTGGCGGACCGATTGGCGCCTTGCTGGGCGCAGCTGCCGGTCATCTAACAGAGCGCAAAATCCGTGATCAGCTGGACCCCGAACAGTCACGCAAAGTAGCCTTTACCGTTGCGGTGATTGCGCTATCCGCCAAAATGGCAAAGGCTGATGGCACCGTAACACGTGCTGAGATTGATGCGTTTCGCAACCGTGTTGATATTCAATCTGATGATATTGATAAAATCGGCAAGTTTTGGGATTTAGCGCGGCAAACACCAGATGGGTTTGAAGCCTATGCCAGCCAGACAGCACGCTTGTTTGGACCGCGTACTGCAATGCTAGAGCAACTTCTGGACCTTCTTTTTACCATTGCACGGGCAGATGGTGATATCACGCCGCCAGAATGGGCGTATTTGCAAGAAGTTGCCCATATTTTTGGCTATGATGAAACCGAGTTTTCTCGGCTATCCGATATTTATTCCGGCATTCATCCAGCGCCGCATCTGGTGCTTGGCGTATCAGCTGATGCAGAGCTGGTAGATGTGCGTGCCGCATGGAAGCAGTTGGCACGCGACCATCACCCTGACCAGATGATTGCTGCCGGCATGCCAGAAGAATTTGTGCGGGCAGCAACAGACAGGCTGTCTGGGATCAATCGTGCTTATGAGCTGATGTCGAAGAAAATCGCGGCTCGCAAGCCCTCATCAGAGCCTGCATCAAACGCCTCCTCACAATCGCCGCTACATTCCTAGGATAAAATCGTTTCTATGGCCGCTCCTCCTCTTCTCAGTATTTCAGATATCGGTGTGAATCTTGGCGATAGATGGTTGTTAAGGCATGTCGATTTATCACTATCTGCCGGTGATAGGCTGGCGCTTGTCGGGCGTAATGGTGCGGGCAAATCAAGCCTAATGAAACTCATTGCCGGAAGTCAGGAACCAGATGAGGGAAGCCGCTGGGTCGCGCCGGGTGTTCAGGTTGCCTACCTGCCCCAGAC
>DGJU01000058.1:12663-33475 GCA_002387605.1 Alphaproteobacteria bacterium UBA4588
TGATTCAAGGCCTTAAAAATGAGCCTGAAAATGGGCCTGAAAATGGACTGGGCAGGGATGAAAATATCTCTGATAGCATGCATCGGGCAGATGCTATGTTAATGCGGATGAATATGGATCCGGCGCGGATGACTGACGGGCTGTCTGGCGGTGAGCGCAGACGTGTCTCGCTTGCCCGTGCGCTGATTACAAACCCTGATATCTTATTGCTGGATGAACCAACAAACCATCTTGATTTACCCACAATCGAGTGGCTCGAGGGGCTGTTGAAGGAACGCGGTGGCGCGCTTGTTCTCATTAGCCATGACAGAGCTTTTTTACGGTCACTCGGTAATGGTATTATCTGGATAAATCAGGGAAATCTGCGCCGCCGCGAAGGGGCGTTTGAGCAGTTTGAAGACTGGTCAGAAGGCATCATGACAGAAGAGTCAGTCCGGCTGCGAAAGCTTGATAAACGTATTGCAGATGAAACCCGCTGGTCACATCAAGGTATCAGTGCACGGCGTAAACGCAATCAGGGCCGAATGCGTGAGCTAGCAGAATTGCGGGTTCAGCGTATCCGAGATGGCGGCAGTATGAGCCGCCAAATGTCAATGACAACCGGCAATGCTGAAGGCGGTGGCCAAGTCGTCTTGGAAGCGCGCAACATAACCATCACCGTCCCCGGCGCCATACCACAGGACGAGCCGCATATGCTTGTCAGTCATTTTAATGCGATTGTTAAACGCGGTGATAGGCTGGGTATTGTTGGGCCAAACGGCGCTGGAAAATCAACACTTCTGCGGGTCATGCTTGGCGAGATGGAGCCAAGCGCCGGGCATGTGAAAATCGGGTTCGGGCTCCTACCAGCTTATTTTGACCAAAACCGGACACAGCTTAATCCGGACGCTAATCCATGGACGACCTTATGCCCTGATGGCGGCGAGACCGTTGAGGTTGGCGGAAAGCCGCGTCATGTAACAAGTTATCTTCGTGATTTCCTATTTGATGACCACAAAATGACCCAGCGTGTTGGCACCCTGTCTGGTGGCGAGCAAAACCGGTTGATGCTGGCACGGATTTTTGCCCAGCCTCATAATTTCCTAGTTCTGGATGAACCAACAAATGATCTGGACCTTGAATCTATGGATTTGCTGCAGGAAGTTGTGGCTGACTATGATGGCACAGTGATGATTGTAAGCCATGATAGAGATTTTCTGGACCGCACAGTATCAGGCGTCCTGGCATTTGAAGAGCAGGGTCGTATAACCCCGCATGCAGGCGGCTATTCAGACTATCTCAGTCGCCGCACCGCGCTGGCCAAAGCAGATAGTAAACAGCGCAAAGCCAAGAAAAAACCAGCTCAGGAAAAACCATCCGGCCCGCAAAAAGAACGGCTCAGCTACAAGCAGACCTATCTGCTAAAAACCTTACCAGAAGAGATGAGCCGGCTTGAGGCAGCGATTGCCACCGCAGCAGAAAAGCTAGGTGATATGACCTTCTTTGCCAAAGACCCTGATGCCTATCAAGCACTCTCTGCTCAGATGGATGCTGATAACACAGCCTTTTGCGAAGCAGAGGAAATGTGGCTTGAGCTAGAAATTTTACGCGAGACTATTGAAGATAATCCCTCCTAGGCTCGCAGCATTCCCGGCTATGTGATATCTGCCAGATTTATGTGACCTATCTGCCTTATTTGACTTGCCTGCCTTATTTTGGCACAGATGCGTGCAGGAACAGATGGCTGGATGGCTGCTGCCGGCATGCCGGTGGAGGAAAGTCCGGGCTTCACAGGATCAGGATGCTGGATAACGTCCAGCGGGGGCGACCCTAGGGAAAGTGCCACAGAAAACAAACCGCATGCCGCCTTTAGGGGCTGTTATGTAAGGGTGAAAAGGTGCGGTAAGAGCGCACCGCAGGTCTGGTGACAGAACTGGCAGGGTAAACCCCATCCGAAGCAAGACCACATAGGGGCATAGCTGTTTAATCAGCACTGGCGGTCCTGCCAGAGATGCCCGGGTCGGTCGCATGAGGCATCTGGTAACAGATGTCCCAGATGAATAGTCATCCAGCGTGGCTTATGCCATGCGGACAGAACCCGGCTTATAGGCCATCTGTTCCTATTTTACTTATCTGTTAATGCTAAACATCGCACGCGTTATGCTTGGCGAGCATAATGCCTTAATCATGCCATTTTCTGCTCATAGCATCGTATCATAGAAACACGACCTTTAATCATTCAACAGAAAAACGATTTCAGGTATCTCTGATTGTCGGCAGGGCCGTGTCTCCCTTCCAGACCGTTCCCCTCAAAAACGAAAAACGGCCTTGCTGACAAAACAGCCGCTGGCATAAGAGCGGCCGAAAGATCACCACCTATTAGCCCCCACCAAAGCCTTCATTCGACAAAATGACATACCCTCTTCCCGCCATACATCTATCAACAATGCCAGTCGGACCAAACTTTGCCATGGTGCGCGAATAATCTACTGCATCAGAACCAGAGGCGCCTGCAATCGCGCCGCCGTAAATGGCGCCTGTAGTTGCTGTACGCCCCGTATGATAATCATTATTAGCGCCAATAGCATGACCAATGAGCGCGCCAGCTAATATGCCAACAATTACTTGTTCAGTTGCCTGCATTTGCTCTTTTTTACGCTGGGCCTCGTAAGTTGCTTGTATCTTCACTCCTAATTCACGGCACTCATAAAGGTCCAACAGATAGGTCGCATTATCATATCCCTGCCCCTTAACATCAATGACAGGAGCATAGGAGGCAATTTCTATCCGTTGAGATTCAACTGTTTGACAGCCTGACAGAAGCATAATGCTGAGCAGAACATATTCTTTCTTCATACCAAAATCTCCTAATCTGAATGATAAAAAGAGATTTTAGAGGCGTTAACCTTTATCCAAAAGAATTTAGAACGCATTTTAGGCGGTCAAAATATGCTCTCGAATAGCCATAACGTCAGCTAGTGACCCCCGAATCAAAAATTAATCATAAAATTGAATAGCTTAAACATCGTTGCTAAAGCAATTTGTCATAAACAGTTGAAATTACGTCTTTTTTCCATGCTTTACCATGCAAAACCATTGACGACCATGAAATCCCATGGTATCCCATAAGAACCCAAATGAAGGGCAATTTATCTTCTGATCCGCCAAATGGCTGGCTATGAAGAGAAAATTATTAAGTCTTTCAGAGGGGTAGAGCGTACGAACAAAACGGGATATGGCACGTGGATCTATTTCTATCCACATTTGAAAACAGGATTGACACGAAAGGTCGGCTTTCTGTGCCGGCGTCCTATCGTGCCGTACTTGAGAGAAGCCGAAGCCCGCTTTATCTTTACAAGTCTCTGACACTTCCCTGTCTTGAGGGGTGTGGCCCTGAGCGTATTACCCAGATTGTTAATGCGATTGAAGAGCTAGATAGCCTATCTGAAGAAGCAGAAATCCTACAAACCATGCTTTCCAGCGCGCAGGAAATGCGCCTTGATAGCGAAGGGCGGATGATGTTGCCAGCTGAGTTTGTTGCTTATGCTGAGCTTGATGGTCAGGCGTTATTCTCTGGTATCGGACGATCTTTTCAAGTCTGGCAGCCAACAGCTTTCCGGAGTCGTGAGACAGATAGCCGTGCCCGCGCAAAGCGTGATGGTGTGCCATCTCTTCGGCTTCGCCCGCGCAGCACATCTACTGAGGGAGCTGGGTAATGTCAGACACCAGCTTGCACATCCCTGTCATGCTGGACGAGGTTATCTGCGCACTTGCCCCTGCTGACACAGGTCTTTTTATTGACGCCACATTCGGAAATGGCGGTTATAGCCGCGCCATTCTCTCTTCTGCTTCCTGTTCTGTTGCTGCAATTGACCGCGATCCGGATGCTATTCTGCGGGGGCAAGAGCTGAATGATGCCGCGCATGGCAGGCTTTCTCTATTTGAGGGTCCCTTCTCGCAGATGGCAGAGATGATGGAAAATACCCCTTTTGCCAAAGTAGATGGCATTGTCTTTGACTTAGGTGTTTGTTCAACCCAGCTTGATCAGCCAGAGCGTGGTTTTTCATTCCGTCAGGATGGCCCGCTTGATATGCGGATGTCGAAGGACGGCACCGATGCTGCGCATATTGTTAATCATTTTGGCGAAGCCGACATTGCCAATATCCTCTGGCGGTATGGCGAGGAGCGTGCTTCACGTCGCATTGCACGCGCTATTGTGCAGGCCCGCCTTAACGCCCCTATTGAGCGCACGGCCCAGCTTACCAATATTATCCATTCTGTGATGCCGCGCCCAAAGCCTGGTCAGGCTGATAGTGCAACCCGCTCATTCCAAGCGCTCCGTATCTATGTAAATGCCGAGCTCGAAGAAATTGAAGCAGCGCTTATAGCAGCAGAAAAATTACTCAAGCCGGGCGGCATCCTTGCTGTTGTCAGCTTTCATTCGCTGGAAGACCGGATTGTAAAACTGTTTCTAGCAGACCGGAGCGGTGCCAAGGCACGCCCCTCACGTCACCTGCCTGATGTTGGTAATGAAGCGCCGCCAACCTTCACCCTTACGCCGCGCAAACCTATTCCGCCAACTGACGCAGAAATCGGCATTAACCCGCGGTCCCGTTCAGCTAAATTACGCGTAGCCCAGCGCACAAATGCGCCAGCACTATTGCAGGAGGTTGCCTGATGCGAATTGTCATCCTTGCATGCGTAGCCCTTGGCTTATGTGGTAGCGGTCTCTACATGGTGAAACGTTCAGTTGATGCGCGTTACAAAGAACTCAAACAGCTTGAATACACTATTACCACTGCTGAAGACAGAGCCGCTATTCTGGCAGCAGAATGGGCCTATCTTAGCCGCCCTGACCGGATTATCTCGCTATCCTCTTCTTTGCTTTCGATGCGGCCTATTGAGCCTGATCGCATTCTGCCGCTAGACGCTATTCCATTGCGTAGGCCAGCGCCCGCACGCCCCCAGACTGAAGGGGACAGCAATGACTAATTGGAAGACAAAGCTGTTACGCTCAATCTGGCCAGACCGCCCCTTACCGTCCCGCACGCGTATTATTGCCCAGAACCGGCTGGTGCTTGCCGGCATTGTTGCGGGTCTGTGCTTTGTGGGTATTAGCGCTAAGGCTGTCCATCTTGCGACCAACCTCGATAATAAAAATAGCGTTAGAGGCAACTACAAACAGGTTCAGCAACGCGGCCCCATCCTAGATCGCCGTGGAAGATTGATGGCGCAGACAGTGCCGATTATGGTGCTGCATGCAGACCCTAAAAAGGTCATGGACCAGCATGAAGTAGCGGAAAAACTTGCGCCGCTCTTAGGTAAAAAGTCACAGCAGGATATCCTGAACGCCTTATCGCGCAAAGGCCGCTATATTGAGCTTGCCCGGAAAATCACTCCGCAACGTCATGCTGACATTCTGGCACTTGGCCTGCCGGGTATTTATATCAGTCCATCTGAGACACGGCTCTACCCCCAAGGCGCCGAAGCAGCCCATCTGCTCGGCACAATGGATATTGATGGCAAAGGCATTGCTGGTATTGAGAAGCAGTTTGATGAGAGATTACGTGCCGGCAATCCGGTTGCGCTGTCTATTGATTTGGGCGTTCAGGCTGTTGTGCGGCGCGAACTTCAGCATCAGATTGAGCAGTTTGACGCGCTTGGCGGCGCCGGCCTTGTGCTGGATGTTCGCACCGGCGAGATACTCAGCCTTACCTCATTGCCTGATTATAATGCCAACCAGTATAGTTCAGCCGATGCTGATGCCCAATTCAATCGCGCGACCAAAGGCGTCTTCGAAATGGGTAGTATTTTCAAGGTGTTGAACTCTGCTATTGCTCTTGAGACAGGTGTTGCATCGCTTGGCTCATCCTATGATGTAAGCAAGCCACTGCGCGTTGCACGGTTCCGCATTCGTGATTACCACCCTTATAATCGTCCGCTTAATTTATCTGAGATTCTTGTCTATTCATCCAATATCGGGTCAGCCCGTATTGCTGAAGATATTGGGGCAGCCGCCCAGAAAGCCTTTATGGATAGGCTTGGTCTTCTGAAGCGCCCGGCCCTTGAATTGCCAGAAATATCCAAGCCCCTTATCCCGCGTCAATGGGAGCGGATAGCCTCTATGACAATCTCATACGGGCATGGTCTTTCTGTCTCGCCTGTTCAGGCCGCCGGCGCAATTGCCGCTGCCTCTGGTCATGGGTTTTACATTGAACCTACGCTGCTGCGCCGTGCGCCAACAGATACCTTTGAGAAATCGCGTATCTTCTCAGAGGATACCGTTCGCAAAGTGCGCTCCATGATGCGCCTTGCTGTGTCACATGAAGACGGCACAGTGAATTTTGCAAATGCACCCGGCTATATGGTTGGCGGCAAAACGGGAACTGCTGAGAAAGTGACCGATAAGGGCTATAACCGCAAAGCCAACCTTGTCTCGGTTGTTGCAAGTTTCCCTATTCATGATCCAGCCTATCTGATTTTCATCATGGTTGATGAGCCAAAGCCGCAAAAACATTCTTATGGCTATGCCACAGCGGGCTGGGTTGCTGCGCCTGCGATAGCGCGCATCGTTACTCAAATTGCACCAATGATGGGCATTCATCCTGTTGACAAGGATTCGCCAGAAATTCGCCAAAATCTGGAACCAAACATTGTAATTGGTACCGAAGGAGCGATACGTGCATCTTATTGATCTTATCTTACATGATAACAGCATCACCCTGACAGCGGGCTCAGACCAGACAGTCATCTCGGCCGTGCGTTGTGATAGCCGCACGGTTAACGCTGGCGCATTATTTGTGTGTATAGCAGGCGAGACATCTGATGGTCATGATTTTATCGCAGATGCCTGTTCTGCTGGCGCCTCTGCCATTCTAACTGATGGCCGGCCCGTTAGCGTGCCGGACGGCGTTGCTGTTATCACAGCAGCCAATGTGGCGCATGCTTATGGCAGATTATGTTCACGTTTCTGGCCGCGGCGCTCAGGCATGTTAGTTGGGGTAACAGGCACGAACGGCAAAACCTCGGTTTGTGAATATTTACGCCAGATCTGGCAGCGTGCAACATGGCCAGCAGCTGCAATGGGAACACTCGGCATCACCTGCCCCGCTGACAAGATTGCAGATACAGTTACCACATTAACAACCCCGCAAGCTGAAACATTATTTTCTAATCTGGACCTGCTGGCTGATGCTGGCATTAGCCACACAGCCTTTGAAGCGTCCAGTCATGGTCTTGCGCAAGGCCGCCTGTCCGGCCTTGGCGTTAATGTTGCTGTATTTACCAATTTAAGCCGCGACCATCTGGACTGGCATTCAGATATGGATGAATATTTTGACGCCAAAGCCCGTCTGTTTGATGAAAATCTGATGGATGGTGGCATTGCTGTGATTAATAATGACGATGCTTATGGAAAAGCGCTTATCAAACGTCTGGCTGGCCGGCACATTGTGCTCTGGACTGTTGGCATGTCAGCAGAGTCTGCTTTTTGTATTAAAGATATTACCCCGCAATCCTTTGGGCTTGATTTAAGCCTGAGCCATCAGGGGCAGGTCTTTCACTTCCCGATTGCCTTATCAGGACAGTTTCAGGCTGTGAATGCTGTCATGGCAGCTGTTGCTGCTTATGCTTCGGGGATGCCGCTACAGGATTCTTTTGGCGCATTACCGAGCCTACAGCCGGTGCGGGGGCGCATGCAACCTGTTCATGGTCATCCGTTAGGCGCCCGCATTATCATTGATTATGCCCATACTCCTGATGCGCTTGCTGCAGCGCTTGATGCGCTAAGAGCAGAGACCAGCGGTAACTTATTTGTTGTCTTTGGCTGTGGCGGTGACCGCGATAAAGGCAAACGGGCACAAATGGGTCAGGTTGCCGCTGAAAAAGCAGATCATGTCATTGTCACAGACGATAATCCGCGCACAGAAGACCCTGCCCTTATCCGAGATGAAATCCGCACTGGCTGCCCTGATAGCGTGGCTGTCTGGCCGCGCGATAATGCCATTCGTCAGGCAATCACTCAGATGTCAGCGCATGACAGCCTGCTTATTGCTGGCAAAGGCCATGAAACAGTGCAGATGATCGGCACTGAAACCCTGCCCTTTGATGATGCCGCTGTTGCACGAAACACGATAGCACGCCTTCAGGAGGATTCAGCATGCTGAGCCTTCTTTCTGCCCAAGAGCTTGCAGATATCTGCGGCGGGCTCTGGCATCCAGCCCCCCCAAGCGGCAATGCTCGCGGGATAAAGATTGATAGCCGGGCGCTTGATAAGGGCAATATCTTTGTGGCGCTGAAGGGCGCACGAAGTGATGGTCATGATTTTGTCAGCCAGCTAGATGCGACTGATATTTTTGCTGCTATCGTAGAACATGCCGTTGCCAATACTGAGGTAGCCCAACTTGTTGTGCCGGACGCTCTTATTGCGCTGCAGACGCTGGCGCAGAACTGCGGCCTGCGAACAACGGCAACAAAGTTAGCGATTACAGGCTCGGTTGGCAAAACAGGGACCAAGGAAATGCTGGCTCACCTGCTGGCGTCAGCAGGACAGACCCATGCAACCAGAGGAAATCTGAATAACCATATCGGGATGCCGCTCACACTTGTTGGTACGCCGCAAGAGACTGATTATCTGGTCGTTGAAATGGGCATGAACCATGCTGGTGAGATAGCCGCTCTTACCGAGATGATGCTTCCTCATATTGCCGCTATCACTTGTATTTCAGATACGCATTCTGCGCATTTCTCAAACCTATCAGATATTGCCGAAGCGAAAACTGAAATCTTTAATGGCTTGTCAGGAGCAGCTGTTGCTATCCTGCCGCGCGATGATGCGTTTTATGGCCAACTTGCTGGCGCTGCCCGGCTTGCTGGTGCACGCAGCATTCTGACATTTGGGTATCATGAGGACAGTGATTTCAGGGTGGTCTCGTGCCATCCGACCTCTTCTGGCCTGTCTCTTGAGGTCGAAATTCCAGATGCCAGCGAAGGCCGCAAAATACTCTCTTTTGCCCTAGGGATGAATGCTGTGCATTGGGCTATCAGTGCTGCTTGTGTTCTGGCGATGGCATCAGCGGCCGGCGTTGATGTTGAAGCGAGCGCACCACACCTTACTTCGTTTCAGGATCTGCCGGGCAGAGGCTTATCTATAGGCCTAGATGTTGCCGGGCATCATTTTACCCTGATTGATGATAGTTATAATGCCAGCCCCTCTTCTATGACAGCCGCTATCACCCATCTTGCAACACAAAGCGGCGATATTAAATCTGCGATATTATCAGATATGCTCGAGCTGGGCGATGGCGGGCATGATGCCCATATCGCTCTGGTTACGCCTCTTATGCAGGCTGGCATTTCGCGGCTTATTACTGTTGGCGAGATGATGGCTGAGGTTGGCGAGCGCCTTGCCCCTCATATCGAGGTAAAATCCTTTCAGACAGCCGATGATGTGATCTGCCAAATCATTAGCGCGCCCGAACAAATTATCGGCAATAGCACTATTATGCTGGTCAAGGGCTCGCATGGCTCCGGGGCGCATCTTATTGCAACCCAGCTTATGGCCTTTGGTGCATTACCTCCCTCTAGCATATCCTCATCACACGAAGGGGTAACGCCAGATGCTGCCTGACCTTCTCCTCCCTCTTGCAGGTGAATATCAGATTTTCAATCTGTTCCGGTATATTACCTTCCGGTCGGGCGGCGCGATGCTAACATCGCTTATTCTGGCGTTGATGTTTGGCGATGCGTTTATCCGGTGGCTAAAATCACATCAGGCCGAAGGGCAGCCTATTCGCAGTGACGGTCCTGAATCACATATCCTGACCAAAGCAGGCACCCCCACAATGGGCGGTCTGCTTATTCTTGCCTGTTTTATTCTTGCAACATTATTATGGGTGCCACTCAAAAACCCGTATCTCTGGCCCGTGCTGCTGGTTGCGGCAAGCTATGGGGCAATCGGCGCAGTTGATGATTGGTTAAAGCTAAAAAAGCGGTCAAGCGACGGCATGAGCGGACGCCAGAAACTACTATTTCAGGTTGTAGCAGCCTTTCTTGCCAGCCTTATCTTGATCCAGCTATCGCCCGAGGCGCTTCGCTATGGGGTTGCTCTTCCGTTTGTTAAAGACACGCTTCTATATCTGGGAATTTTCTATGTTCCCTTTGCTATTCTTGTGATTGTTGGTGCATCGAACGCTGTCAATTTAACTGACGGGCTTGATGGGCTTGCGATTGTTCCTGTGATGATTGTTGCAACGTGTTTTGCGCTGATTGCTTATCTGAGCGGTAATATCAATTTCTCCAACTATTTGCAGATTCATTATGTGCCGGGCACGGGTGACCTTGCGACCTTATGTGGCGCGCTTATCGGCGCTGGCCTTGGTTTCTTATGGTTCAATGCACCGCCCGCAAAAGTCTTTATGGGCGATACAGGCTCGCTTGCCCTTGGCGGCGCACTGGGCGCTGTATCAGTTGCGACCCGCCATGAGCTGGTGCTTGCCATTGCCGGCGGCCTATTCGTTTTGGAAACAGTATCTGTCATTTTACAGGTGGCGTCTTTCAAGTTAACAGGAAAACGTATTTTTCTGATGGCACCCTTGCATCATCATTTCGAAAAGAAAGGATGGGCAGAAAGTACCATCGTTATCCGGTTCTGGATTATCTCGGTCATTCTGGCCCTTATCAGCCTTTCAACATTGAAACTGCGCTAGGGGGGGGATCGGATACTCACATGACATCATCTAGCCTGCGCATGATAGCTGTTCTTGGTCTTGGTCGTTCTGGCCGCGCTGCCTGTCTGCGCGCCGCACAGCAAGGCATCAGCTATGTTGCCTATGATGACAAGCTAGCTCAAAAAGCAGAATTGGACGTTCAGGGTATCTGCCTTACGCCGCCGGCAGACTGGGCTTGGGATAAGCTTGATGCGCTGGTGATTAGCCCTGGCATTCCCCATCATCATCCCGCCCCGCATCCGGTAGCAAAGCAAGCGCAGGATGCTGGCATTCCGGTTATCTCAGAAATCGAATTTGCTCTGCGCACAGGCCTTACAGGGCGGCTCGTAACAGTGACCGGCACGAATGGTAAATCAACCATTACAGCGCTTATTGGGCATATTCTAGCAGATGCCGGTTATGAGGTTGCTATTGGCGGTAATTTGGGCGAGCCGTTATGTGAGTTGCCGGCCCTGTCGCAGACAGGCATCTATGTTGCCGAGCTTTCCTCCTATCAGTTGGAGACGACACCGTCATTATCCTGCGACTGCACGATTATCTCGAATATCACGCCAGACCATCTTGACCGGCATGGCGGGTTTGATGGTTATGTAAAGGCCAAGAAAAACGCGCTTCTTTCTGTCAAGGCGGGCGGTCTTGCCTGCCTTGGTACAGGCCCTATTCTGGAGGAGTTTGCACAAGCGCTGGCACCTGATATTACCTGTTTGCGCCTCGATATATCACAACAGAATGCGCTGGATAAAGCGGTGCTGGATACTATCCAAAACCCAGCACTAAGTGGCCCACATAATGCAGAAAACTGTCTTGCTGCTATTTTCGTCTGCCGCTATTTTGGGCTGTCTGATGCGGTTATATATGATGCCATCACGCGCTTTAGCGGTTTGCCTCACAGAATGCAACCTGCCGGAACATCCGGCACGGTTTCTTTTATCAATGACAGTAAAGCTACTAATGCAGAGGCAGCAGCGCGCGCCTTGCGGAGTTTTGAGTCTATCTGGTGGTGTGCAGGCGGCCTTGCCAAGGATGCCGGACTTACCGCCTGCCTGCCGCATTTAGCTGCTGTGCGCGGCGCCTTTTTATATGGTGCCTCAGCAAACGACTTTGCCCGTCAGCTTGATGGGCTTGTGCCTGTTAGCCTGAACGAAACACTTGATGAGGCAGTCGGCGCTGCTGTTGCTAGTGCGCGCTCAGATGTGAGCAATGATACTCACACAATTCTGCTGTCCCCTGCGGCAGCTTCATTTGATCAGTATGATAGTTTTGAAGCCCGCGGCGATGCCTTTTGCGCCCGTGCAAAGCAGCTCATCGCATCCGGCATATCAGAGCCAAGCGGAAAGGCGGTGCCGCATGCTTGATAGAACCGATAGATCGCTTATTGGCATCTGGTGGTGGACTGTTGATAGATGGCTGCTTGCCAGTGCCCTGTTGCTGATGGTGATTGGCCTGCTGCTGGTTATGGCAGCAAGTCCGCCTGTTGCTGCGCGTATTGGACTTCCTGAGCAGCATTTCGTCTGGCGGCAACTGATTTATCTGGTGCCTTCAGTTGGCATTATGCTTGGCATTTCTTTACTATCAGCGCGTACAATTCGGGTATTGGCGCTTGTTGGGCTTATCGGGATTATTGGATTAATGATAGCGACCCTTGCTATCGGGCCAGAAGTCAAAGGAGCGACGCGCTGGATATCGCTGGGGCCGTTGCGCCTGCAACCGTCTGAATTTGCAAAGCCCTTCTTTGCTGTCGTATGCGCTTGGCTTCTTGGTCTTTGGCGGGAGGGGGAGAATTTCCCCGGCTGGATGTGGGCCTCTGGGATTGCAGCTATTATTGTGACTATCCTTGTCCTGCAGCCTGATATTGGCATGACATCAGTTTTGGTTCTGACATGGGGCTTTCTGATGTTTCTGGCTGGTATGCCGCTTCTGCTTGTGCTGATGGCAACTGCCTTGGCGCCGCTGGCGTTAGTAACAGCTTATTTCCTCTTGCCGCATGTTCACAAACGGGTTGATAAATTTCTGGCTGGCGGCAACATGCAGACAGAACGGTCTATCCAGTCATTTATTGATGGCGGACTATTTGGTGTTGGGCCAGGTGATGGAACTGTAAAACTGCACCTGCCTGATGCTCATGCCGATTTTATTTTTTCCGTAGCAGCCGAAGAATATGGATTGCTCGCCTGCCTCTTTCTTATCAGTGTTTATGGCTTTTTTGTGTTGCGTGGCTTTAGCCGGTCAGTGAGCGGAGAGGGTATGTTTACCCTGCTGGCAGCATCGGGCCTTACAATGCAGTTTGGGGTTCAGGCGGCCATTCATATGGCGTCATCTGTTGACCTTATCCCAACCAAAGGAATGACCCTTCCTTTCATCAGCTATGGCGGCTCATCATTACTAGCAAGCGGCATTACTGTTGGCATTATTCTAGCGCTCACCCGAACACAAAATGCCTCTATCGTCTCATCGGATGTGCGTAGGTCAGGCCTTTCTGAGACGCGTTTATATCCCTCTCATAGCCGGGAGGTTTTATAATGGCTGCACGTCTATCAGCGCCAATCTTTCTAGCAGCAGGCGGCACAGGCGGTCATGTGTTTCCGGCCATCGCTGTTGCAGATGCGCTTCTCCTGCGCGGCCATTCTATCCAGATGGTCACCGATAAACGCGGCAGAAAGTTGATACCAAACCGTCTGCCTTGCCTGACGATTTCAGCCGCCTCTCCTTTTTCTGGCTCTCAGCTATCACGCGCTCTTGCTTTGGTAAAACTAGGGTTTGGGGCGCTTCAGGTTGGCCTAAAAATGCTAATCAGCCGCCCTTCGCTTGTAATAGGCTTTGGCGGCTACCCGTCTGCTAGCCCGCTTCTTATGGCCCAATTACTTCGCATTCCGGCTATCTTGCATGAACAAAATGCCATTATGGGGCGCACAAATCAGGTGCTAGCACAGCGTTGTAAATCCCTGCTTATCAGCTGGGCCGATACAGCTGGCCTGCCGGCATCACCGCCAGCTCACCATCTCGGCCTGCCAGTACGAGAGGCATTTGCATCAATTGAGCGGTATCACGCAAAAGCAGGAGCGCAGGTTAATCTTCTTATTCTTGGCGGCTCGCTTGGCGCACAGGTTTTTGCAAGCCTATTGCCTGATGCGATTGCTGCACTGCCTGAACAGGTTCGCGCGCGCCTGAGCGTCACACAGCAAGCGCGCACCGACCAGCATGATGCTGTTGCATCACGATATCGCGCGCTTGGCATTGATGCTGAGATAGCACGTTTCTTTGATGATGTTCCGGCCCGTATGGCGCGCGCTGATATTATTATCAGCCGGTCTGGTGCATCATCTGTTGCGGAAATTGCGGCCGCAGGCAGGGCCAGTATTCTTATCCCCTTCCCCTCTGCGCTAGATGACCATCAGCGCGCAAATGCAGATGTTCTGCTGCGTTGCGGCGGGGCTGACATTGCAAGCGAAGCCGGGCTTAGCCCGCAAAAGCTAGCAGATATCCTGCTACCTCTTATTACCGATGAGGCGCACCGTATCGCCACGGCAGACGCAGCCCGCACAGCCTCACTGGGCAATGCCGCAGCTGCGATTGCCCTTCATGCAGAACAGATAACCGGCAAGACTGCCCCACTGGAGGCCGCATGACAGCGCTACCCCTATCAATTGGTACGATTCATTTTACCGGCATTGGCGGGATCGGCATGAGCGGTATTGCTGAGATTCTGCATGAGCTTGGCTATAAGGTTCAAGGCAGTGATTTGAGTGAGAATGCCAATGTGAAACGACTTCGCGCACGCGGCATTGCCGTCACTGTACCGCAGGCTGCTGAGAATCTAGATGATGTTTCGCTGATTGTTATTTCAACAGCCATCAAACCTGACAATATTGAAGTTGTTGAGGCGCGTCGGCGGTTCTTGCCTGTTGTTCACCGCGCTGAAATGCTGGGTGAGCTGATGCGGCTACGCTGGACAGTGGCTGTTGCCGGCACGCATGGCAAAACAACGACAACCTCGCTTGTGGCAACCTTGCTGGACGCTGCTGATATTGACCCCACTGTTGTGAATGGTGGCATCATTTCAAGCTGGGGCAGCAATGCGCGCCTTGGGTCAGGTGACTGGATGGTTGTTGAGGCTGATGAAAGTGATGGGTCTTTCTCACGGCTAAAGCCAACTGTCGCTATCGTAACCAATATCGATCCTGAACATCTTGATCACCATGGCAGCTATGAAAATCTGGAACAGGCCTTTGCCAATTTTATTACCTCCATCCCGTTTTATGGATTTGCCAGCCTATGCATTGACCATCCGTCTGTTCAACGCCTTCTGCCCACCCTGTCAGACAGACGGGTTATTACTTATGGGCTGTCAACAAATGCCGATGTAAGAGCCACCAACCTGCGCCATTCAGCCCACTATATGCAGTTTGATGTAGCAATCTCCGAGCGTCTCGGCGCTAAAGTTGATAAAATGGCTGACGTTAAGCTGCCAATGCTTGGTGAGCATAATGTTCAGAATTGCCTTGCCGCACTGTCAATCTGTATCGAGATGGGCATTAGCGAAGCTGCCATCCGAAAAGGACTTGAGCAATTCAAAGGTGTTGGCCGCCGCTTTGATTTCAAAGGCATGGTGAATGGCATCACTGTAATCGATGATTATGGTCATCATCCGGTTGAAATCAAAGCCTCCCTGTCTGCTGGCCGTATGCGCTGCCCAGACGGCAAGCTTATTGCTGTTGTTCAGCCTCACCGTTACACCCGTTTGCGTGACCTGTTCGAAGATTTCTGCGCCTGCTTTAATGATGCAGATGATGTGCTGGTTGCAGATGTCTATGCCGCTGGCGAGGCTCCTATTGACGGGTTTGAAAAAGCTGATCTGGTTGCAGGGCTGCATGCTTATGGCCATCGAAATGCCGCTGTGCTGTCGAGCCCTGAAGCGCTGGCAGATGAAATTTTGGCACGTGCTAGCTCAGGCGATCTTGTGATGTGTCTTGGGGCGGGTACGATCACAAATTGGGCAGGGACTCTGCCGAATGAATTAGCCCTTAAGACAGGCCATCCAGTAGAAGGAGATGGTGCATGAGTGTGATGTCTTCAACACCATTATCACTGCATCACCGGCTGGTTGCTGGTAAGGCGTTGCGCGAGATTACCTGGTTGAAAGTTGGCGGTGCAGCTGACTGGCTATTCGAGCCACATTCTGCTGAAGAATTACAGCTATTCTTATCGCACCTACCACACGATATTCCGATTACCATAATGGGGGCTGGCTCTAACCTTCTGGTCCGTGACGGCGGCGTAGAGGGTGTTGTCATCCGGCTGGCTGGCGCATTAGCAGAAGCGCGCCTTGACGGCACATCCATCCATGCCGGTGCAGGATGCACTGATGGACAGGTTGCCCGTTTTGCAGCAAAGCAGGGCAGAAGCAATCTTGAATTCCTCGTTGGCATTCCAGGGACTATTGGCGGCGGGCTGCGGATGAATGCAGGCTGTTATGGCAGCGAGTTCCGTGATGTGCTGATCTCAGCCACGGCAATGACGCGCAGCGGCACCATTATCAGAGCTACGGCTGATGAGATGGGTATGGCCTACCGTCATTCGAACGCCCCGCAAGACTGGATTTTCCTGTCAGCAGAATTCACCACAATCGCCGGCACCAGCGATATTATTCGTGTAACGATGAAAGATATGATTGCCAATCGTGGCGCAGCTCAACCTGTTGGCGTGCGGACTGGCGGCTCAACTTTTGCCAACCCAGACGGTCATAAAGCATGGCAGGTCATTGATGCTGCTGGGTGCCGCGGCCTATCTGTTGGTGGTGCCCATATTTCTGAAAAGCACTGTAATTTCCTAATTAATGACGGTAGTGCAACTGCCGCTGATCTAGAGACGCTTGGCGAAGATGTCCGCGCCCGTGTAGCGGCTCATTCCAATGTTGAGCTGCGCTGGGAAATCAAGCGTATCGGGCGTACTGAAAAGGAGATTGTCTGATGTCAGCACAAGATAGAGTTGTTGCCGTTCTGATGGGCGGATGGGGCTCAGAAGCTGCTGTTAGCCGCGTTTCTGCTAGCTTTTGCAGTAAGGCTGCGCGGATTGCCGGCTGGGACACTGTTGAGGTTGAATTTGACAGAGATATTGTTAGCCGCCTGAAAGAGCTTAATCCCGACCGTGTCCTGAATGCACTTCATGGCCAAATTGGTGAAGACGGTTCTGTGCAAGGCATGCTGAATGTGATGAATATTCCTTACACGCATAGCGGTGTGCTTGCCTCTGCACTCGCCATGGATAAAGTTGCCTCCGGCCTTATTTTCACATCTGTTGGCATTTCAGTGCCGCAACTGCTTCATCTCATTGAAGATGAGTATGTTTATCCAGCAGATTTTACCGGCGCGCATGTCATTAAACCACGCAATGATGGCTCCTCTGTTGGGGTGCAGATTATCACTGAGGATAGCGCGCCGCCACAGCGCAGTCTTTGGGATGAAAATGTTCAACTCATGGCCGAGGAATATATTCCCGGGCGCGAGCTGACTGTTACTGTGCTGGATGGGAGCGCTCTTTGCGTGACCGAAATCATGGTTGATACTAATTTCTATGATTATGAAGCCAAATATAAAGTTGGCGGTTCTAATCATATTCTTCCTGCCGATATTCCAGATGATGTTGCAGCCCAGACCTGTGATTGGGCTGAGCGTGCCTTTCATGTCCTTGGGTGCCGCGGTGTTGCCCGTGCTGATTTCCGCTGGGATGAAGATGAAAACCAACTTTACATGCTGGAGGTCAATACACAGCCCGGCATGACAGCAACATCTCTGGTGCCAGAACAGGCCGCCTATCGCGGTATTTCGGGCGAAGCGCTGGTCAATCATCTCTTGGAGACTGCCCAATGCGACGAGTGATGTTCTGGAAAAAAGCTCCTGCTAGTGACGTCTCAGTGCGGCCCGGACGGCGCGCACTATCGCTCAAGCAAAGCGTCATCCTATTTGCATTTGTGTTTATACTCAGTGCGAGCGGTGCGCTTTATATAAAGCGGGATGAGATTAAATCACAGTTTCTCGCACAGTCTGTTACCGCCGGTTTCGGGCTTCAGAAAGTTGATGTAAACGGACGCAATCATACATCAGCGGCAGCTGTAATTGAGGCGATTTCTGTCACCACAAACACGGCCTTATTCAGTTTGGACCTGCCAACGATTCGTACTAATCTTACACAGTTAAGCTGGGTTGAAGATGCGCGCGTTGAGCGCCGCTTCCCGAACACGCTTATTGTCACCTTGCGCGAGCGCGTACCGATGGCGCTGTTGCAAACAGATAAGGGTCACCAGCTTATTGATGCGTCCGGCGCGTTAATCACAGATGCATCTGCTGATAATTTTACCCACCTGCCCGTTATATCTGGCGCAGAGGGGGCAGCAACCAAAGCCACCTTCATTCTGGATATTCTACAGACCGAGCCTGAATTATTTACTGATGTGTGGGCAGTCCATTTTGTATCAGGCAGACGCTGGGATGTGCATATGCGCTCAGGGCTTGTTGTCAAACTGCCAGAACGTGACCCTGTCCTTGCCTGGTCACGCCTATCACGGCTTGAAACAGACACAAAAATAACAGCGCGCGATCTGGCTGCCATCGATTTGCGGATCCCAGACCAGCTGATAGTTGAGCCAAACATTCCTGTGCGCGGCAAAGGCAGTAAAACATGAAAACGGGAGCAGCTTAATGGCAAGTCGGACAAAATCAGCCAGAGCGCCATTTGGTGTGCTTGATCTTGGCTCGTCCAAAATGGCCTGCCTGATAGCAGAGCCAACACCAGACGGTCTTGTTCTGCTGGGCCAAGCAATGCATGCATCAGACGGTATTCGCATGGGCGAAATCATTGATATGGATCAGTTTAGCGCCTCTGTTGGCAAAACCGTTCAGGCAGCTGAACGTAATGCGGGCCTGACGATCAAGGATATCCACCTTGTCACACCCGGCGGACAGCCCGCTATTCAAATCTGCCGGTCACGCATTGACCTATCCGACCCGATTATCTCGCGGCGTGATATTCGTCGGCTCAGCACAAAGCAAAGTGAAATGTCCGCGCCTGAAGGGCGGCGCATTAGCCAGTCACACAGGCTACAATATCTGGTTGATGGTCAACGTCATATCCAGAACCCGAACGGGATGCGTGCAACTGAACTAGCCGCTGACACCGCTATTCTTAGCCATAATTCTCTCAGCTTTGATAATATGTCCGAAGCTGTGGTGCAAAACCACCTGCAGGTTGGACATATTCATCATAGTGGGTCTGTTGCTGGGTTATCCTGTCTTACCGAAGAAGAAAGAGACCTCGGGGCAATCATTCTGGATATGGGCGGCGGCACCACGGCTATTTCTGCCTATCTGGATAACAAGATTATTTACGCCAGTACTGTTCAGATGGGCGGCCAGCATATCACACGTGACATTGCGAGGGTGCTCTCGCTCGCGATTGGCGCTTCTGAGCGTCTAAAAGCTATCGAAGGCTCGGTAATGATGGGTGGCGCAGAACAGCCGCGGATGTTTGCTGGCGGGTTCCCCTCACAAGGTGATAATTTTGTGCTGTCTCATACTGTATCAGCATCAGATAGCCTCAGCTTGCCAAATGGCGAGACAATCGAGCGGCAGCTTCTTTCCGACATTATCCGCACCCGCCTTGATGATATTTTAGAAGCTGTTGATGAAAGGCTTGAGCAGAGCCGTATGAAACAGCTTTGTGGCAACACAATTGTGCTCACCGGCGGCGCCAGCCAGCTTACCGGATTATCTGACTATATGGCTAGTTGCTGGTCTCGTTCTATTAGAATTGCTACCCCACACGGTCTAACCGGCCTAGACGGTCAGATAACCGGTGGCCCGTTTGCTGCCTCGCTGGGCATGGCTCTGTTTGTTCATAACAACCATGACGATGAGACAGCTCTTCGTGTTTCCACTCCAGCTTCCAGAACCGGCTTATTTGGTAAGTTCGGACACTGGTTCAAGGAGCATATCTGAGATGTTGCCCTATTTCCCCTTTTTTCAATGGAGATGCCATGACTGATACATCAACGCCTCATTATCCACTCTTGTTTTCTGGGTGCATGGCAGGCTCATGCATCGCATTAATTTCACCTCATTTTCAACGGTTTCACGAAGGGAGCCTCTCATGACAATTAATCTAACTGTTCCACAAACAATGCAGGAATTACGCCCACGCATCACAGTCGTTGGTGTCGGCGGCGCAGGATGTAATGCTGTAAATAACATGATTTCAGCTGACCTTGATGGCGTTGAATTTCTTGTTGCTAATACAGACGGTCAGGCGCTTGCCCATTCGCTTGCGCCGCGCCGTATTCAGCTTGGCACTAATCTGACAGGCGGTCTGGGTGCCGGCTCAAAGCCGCAAATCGGACAAGCTGCTGCAGAAGAAAGTCTGGATGAAATTTTTTCAGAGTTGAACGAAAGCAACATGATTTTCATTACTGCTGGCATGGGCGGCGGTACAGGCACAGGGGCAGCGCCAGTGATTGCCCGTGCAGCTAAGGAACGCGGCATTCTGACTGTTGGTGTTGTTACCAAGCCGTTTGAGTTTGAAGGCTTACGCCGGATGACGCAGGCAGATGATGGTATCGCAGCCTTGCAGGCCTATGTTGATACGCTGATTGTTATCCCGAACCAGAATCTTTTCCGGCTTGCCAATGAGCGGACAACCTTTGCTGATGCATTCCACATGGCAGATACAGTTCTTCATCAGGGTGTCTGCGGGGTCACTGACCTCATGATTAAGCCAGGCCTGATTAATCTAGATTTTGCCGATATCAAAGCTGTGATGTCTGAAATGGGCAAGGCAATGATGGGGACGGGCGAAGCATCAGGGGAGCATCGTGCAACCGAAGCAGCTGAGGCGGCTATCAACAACCCATTATTGGATGATTCATCCATGAAAGGCGCCCGCGCTGTTCTGATTAATGTCACAGGCGGCATGGACATGACATTGTTCGAAGTTGATGAAGCAGCAAACCGCATCCGCACTGAAGTTGACCCAGACGCAACAATCATCTTTGGCTCAGCCTTTGATGAAAGACTGGAAGGCATCATGCGGGTATCAGTGGTTGCAACAGGCATTGATGC
>DGJU01000028.1 GCA_002387605.1 Alphaproteobacteria bacterium UBA4588
TGATGCTCATCTTCTTTATGAGCGACATCATGTGACTGATCTGAAGAGAAACTTTTTAAACTACGAAAGGGAACTTGCCATCCTGCATCCTCTTCATCAAAGGTGATGATTAAGGCATCAGGCGCCAACGTTAAAAATTTCTCAGAAAGCTGTGGGGTCAAATTTGGACCTACAGAAAATATAACATCAGCATTAGACAGACTTTTTGCATCTGAGGGGCGCAATGATGAGTGATGCGGATCAGCACCCGGTACCAAAAGCATTTTTGTACGCCCTCGGTCTCCAAGAACCATTTTCACCAAACTGTTAACCGGCGCAATATCAACAACAACCTGAAGTGGCTCAGCTGCCGATAATGAACCTGGTAGGGAAAGTGAAAGAAGGCTTGATGCAGCAAAGACAGCTGACACAATATTCCGCTTCATAATAACTCCTAATAGATAAAAATTGTTCCAGCCTAGCCAATGCTCTAAACTGAAGATAACTGGACATAATATGATTTGTTATGTTATAACATTCACTATTGTCAATAGATTACTTGTTGCCGACCCTTTTTTGTAGAGAAAAGCACTCATATGAATCTTAAAAAAAATTCACTGCATGACCATAATTCGTGCCGTCAAAAAGTGATGGAAGCAGCAAAAGCATATTGCGAGCAGAAGCGCCTGAAGCTCACGCCAGTCCGGGAAGCTGTATTAAATATGCTTCTGAATGAACATCAAGCGCTCGGTGCTTACGAAATTTTAGAAGGCTTAAGAGTTGCTGGATTCTCAGCACAGCCCCCTGTTGCCTATCGCGCGCTTAATTTTCTGAGGGATATAGGGTTTGTCCATAAAATTGAACAGCTTAATTCTTACATCGCTTGCTATCATCCTGACATGTCCCATTCACCTGTCTTTTTAATTTGTCAGTCTTGCAATGATATTACTGAAAAATCTATCGACAGACATAAAGATGAATTTAGCATTATGGCGGATGAAACAGGTTTTCAAATTACAAATTTGGTCCTTGAAGCCAAAGGCACCTGTCAAGCTTGTTTGGCGAACCTATAATGAGTACGCCCCTTATCCAGACAAAAAATCTCAGCCTGTCTGTCGCTGGCCAAGCCATTTTAGACAATATTAATTTTACAATTTCGTCAGATGAAATTGTAACAATAGTTGGCCCAAACGGGGCTGGAAAATCAAGCTTCTTACGGGCTCTCATTGGCGTTCAAAAAATCACAGCTGGTCAGATAATAACCAAAAAAAATCTTAATATTGGCTATGTGCCACAATCACTGAATCTTAATCGGCACCTGCCACTTACAGTGATGCGGTTTTTATCCCTCCCCAAAAGACACAGTAAATCAAAGTCAGCTGAGGCTCTTGGCAAAGCAGGCGTGCCAGATATTGCAAATAAGCAAATGGCTGACCTTTCTGGGGGCCAGTTCCAGCGCGCCCTTCTTGCCCGAGCCTTGATAGAATCGCCTGATATTCTTATTCTCGATGAAGCAACAGCTGGACTAGACCAGCCAGGAATAGCGCGCTTTTACCAGCTCATTGCGGATGTAAGAAAACAGTCAGGCTGTGCTGTTTTAATGGTCAGCCATGAGCTAAATATTGTCATGGGTGCCTCGGATAGAGTTATTTGCCTCAATCAACATATCTGTTGTCAGGGCACGCCTGACCTTGTTGCCTCAAATCCAGAATATCGTGCGTTGTTTGGGGTGAGCATACCCTCAGAGTTAGCGCTGTACACACATGAGCATGACCATAATCACGAACATGATGATACAGGCGCGTGCTTACCAAACGATTAACAAGCCCGAGGGCAAATAGAGAACAAATATGTTAGATGATTTTTTTGTACGGGCGGTAGTTGCCGGAATCGGAATAGCGCTTGTTGCAGCGCCTCTTGGGTGCTTTTTAATTTGGCGTGGTATGTCTTTTTTTGGTGATACAATCGCCCATGCAGCAATTCTGGGTATTGCCCTCTCATTTCTGTCAAATATTTCAACACAAATAGGGATTGTTATTATGGCCATATTAATGGCAGTAATTGTTGAATATTTTAAAGATAAAGGCCAAGCACAAGATACGTCTCTCGGGGTTCTTTCGCATTCTTCTCTGGCCATCGGATTAGTTATTATCTCGTTTATTGGACCAATGCAGTTCGAGTTAACAGCTTATTTGCTTGGTGATATTTTGGCAGTAACACGCTTTGATGTGATGGTAATCTGGGCTGGGGCTGCCCTGATTTTTGGCTGCCTTATCTGGAGATGGCAGGCGTTTCTCACAAGTACAGTGAGCGCTGAACTTGCCCATGCAAGCGGATTATCCCCTAAAAGGGAACATCTCTTCTTAACAATACTTCTTGCGATTATGATTGCTATTTCAATTAAATTGGTCGGCGTTCTTTTGATTGCTGGATTATTAATTATCCCCGCCGCCGCCGCGCGCTTTCTCAGCTCTACAGCAGAAAGCATGGCATGCATCGCAAGTATTCTTGCTCTCATAGCGGTGACTGCCGGCATGCAAATGTCTCTTATGCTCGACAGCCCAGCTGGGCCATCCATCATTAGTTGTATCGTTGTATTATTTATTGTTAGCAGTATCATTAACGCGCTACGCCGTAGGGCCTAACACTTAAAATCTTAAATAGATGTTTTTTACCCTCATTATTATTTTACAAAATAGCTAACTGAGTACATAATTTTGTCTTTAGCAAAGCGTAAGCGTTGAACAGGATAACGCCTTATTATTATCTGAATTCAAAAGGTACTTACATAAGATGCATCTTCCTCCCTTTGATAAAAAAACCCCTTTTTTTCGTGGTAATCTGCATGGTCATTCCACCCATTCAGACGGAGAGCTTTCGCCTGAGAGGGTTGCCGCCACCTACCGCGATTTAGGCTATGATTTTATCTGCCTGTCTGATCATTTATGGTCAGATAAACGCTATAGTGCGCCGACTGTTCTTGATGCATCATTTTTAAATGATCAGGATTTTATCACGATCCCCTCAGCTGAGCTTCATTGTCACGGCAAGCTATATGATCAGGATAATCTCTGGCATATTGTGGCTAATGGCCTGCCGCTGGATTTCACCCATGCAACAGCAACAGAGACAGCGCCTGAAATGGTCCAAAGAGCGATAGATGCCGGCGCCTATGTAACCATTGCCCATCCTGAATGGTGCTGCATGACCTCAGAAGAAGCGCTATCTGTGTCTCATGCCCATAGCGTTGAAATCTATAATCACTCCTGCGCTATTGGCTCCATGAGGGGCAGCGGTGTCACAATTGCTGACCTGCTGTTGAATAATGGCAAAAGGCCGAGCTTCACAGCGGCTGATGATAGCCATTTCCATACGCCTGATGCAGGAGGCGGCTGGGTCATGGTTGCAGCAGAACGCCTTGAGGCGGGCGCTCTTGTAACTGCCCTGAAAGCCGGAGATCATTATTCATCCTCAGGCCCCATACTGCATGATATTTCCTTAAACGGCTCACAGCTGGATGTGAAATGTTCTGCAAGCCACTCAGTCTCGCTTGTTGGTCCCGGGCATCTGGCGCAGAGCCGTCATGGACCAAACATTACCTCGACACAGTTTGACCTATCAGATGTTAGCTCTGAATGGTTCAGAGTCACGGTACGTGACAGCGCCGGCCGACATGCCTGGTCAAATCCCTACTGGCGAGACGTTCTTCAGGCATAATAGACATTGCTGATAAAAAAAATCGTCAAAAACAGACCTTTTGCTAACACTCTTTTTTTGCGCCAACAGCCCTTTTGGATAATTTATTCATCCTTTAGGTGCTGTTAGAATGTCTTTTCTTACAAATTGCCAAAGGCAGGGTGATGGTGCCATCATTCTGTGCAGAAAAGCCATGATCCAGAATTTAGATGAGCAAATCCTCGGACATCTTAAACAGAATGCCCGCATGAGTTTTAGTGAGCTTGCAACCAAACTTAATGTGTCACGAGCGACAATTCAAAACCATGTCTCACGCATGGAAGATAATAAAACAATACAGCGATATACAGTTATTCTGCGGTCCGATATTGAGGTATTATCACCGTGCGAACATGCCTTTTTCTTCATTAAGTTTTCCGGAGAAGCCTCCTTGCAAAAGCTGCGTGATGACTTGTCGGGCATGCAAGAAGTGCATGATATCTGGGCTATTGCAGGGGAATGGGACTGTATTATTCTTGCCGCAGCCCCTACCTTGAAAGCGCTCAATGATCTGCGGCCAAAAATTAAACATGCCGCTGAGATCGAGCGGATGGAAACGCGGCCTATCCTTGATATTGCCTGATAGAGGTTTTACGTCTCCTGCGCATTAACACTTATCTGACAATGTTCTAGTCGCGCAAACCGGTAATCAGCAAACCGGTTATAGAGCATTGCTGCAATATAACGCACAACCGGCAGGCTAACCAGAATAGCCAGAGGACGCCATGTAGGCAGTTGCCGCCAGATAAGAATAAACGCATCAACACCAATATGCAGCCTGCCGTTCCTGTCAGTTGCATGAAGCCGGCGGAGCGCATCCATTTGGCTAACACCCAACTGGCTCAAAGGCGTTGCATCATGGGCAATATCAGACCAGATGAACTGACCTTCAGGTGCAATTTTTTTATAATGAGAAATCTCTTTTCGGCACAACCCACATTTCCCATCATAATAAACAGTCACAAGAGATGGCACAGGAGATGGCATATTATAGCGCTCTAATGACGGCGTTTTTGGTGGCTGGATCTCACTTTGAGAAAGGGTTGTCATGAAAATAAGTCTCTCTTTTAAAACGGATATTGCAGAACCATTCGATTTTCGCCTAGACTGATATTTGTTAAACTAGACCGATTATAAGTTTTAGAAAGATTCGTTTGTGAATATTACGTCCCTTCTTCCCTCAGACAAGCTTGCCCCGGCAGGACGTTGGACTGGTTTTCAGCCTTTCAATTTTGTTGGTGGGCATAATGATGCCAGTTTTGTGCCGTCACAAGCCTTTCAGGCATCTGTTTCCAGAGCGCTTGAAACAGATGGCCACCGGCTAGCCGCCTATAATCTCGGGGATGGACCGCTTGGGCATCTGGGTTTACGTCAGTTTATCGCTGGCATGCTGCACCGCAGAGCCGGCATGAGCTGTTCTGAAGATGATGTTTTGATTGTGTCTGGCTCCCTTCAGGCGCTTGACCTTGTTAACCAAACTATGCTGCGCCCTGGCGATACTGTGCTTATCGAAGCCTCAACTTACGCCGGTGTTATGAGCCGTCTTGACAGGATGGGCGTTCATTATCATGGCGTCCCGCTTGATGATGATGGCATGGATATAACAGCCCTAGCCTCACTGCTAGAAGAGCTAGCGTCACAAAATATCCGCCCCCGCTATCTTTATACAATTCCGTCTGTGCAAAATCCGACAGGCAGTGTGATGCCGCAGGAAAGACGAAAGCAAATCCTGAAACTTGCCCAGCGCTATAATGTCCCACTCTTCGAAGATGACTGTTATTCAGACCTTGTCTGGGAAGGTGACCGGCCGGCAACCTTTTATGGTCTTGCAGATGGCAAGGGTGTTATCTATTGCGGCTCATTTTCAAAATCATTAGCGCCTGCCTTGCGGGTAGGTTATCTGGTTGCGCCATGGGAGGTGTTAAGCCATATCCTGCCCTATAAAACCGATGCAGGATCAGGCGCTCTGGAGCAGATGGTGCTTGCTGATTTCTGTCCTGAACATTACGAAGACCATGTGACTGCATTAACACAGCATCTGGCGCAGAAATGCGATATCATATGTGCAGCCCTTGACCGTTATTTCGGGGCATCTGCTGACTATAAACGGCCGAAAGGCGGAATTTTTGTCTGGGTTACACTACCTAGCCATGTCGATAGCGTGAAACTGGCAAAGCTAGCGGGTGCAGACGGCATTTCGATTAATCCGGGGCCGGACTGGTCAATTGCCCCCGAAGCGCCGCATCAATTCCGGCTCTGTTTTGGCTACCCTGATGCCGCCATCATTGAGGAAGGCGTTATGCGCCTTGCTAATATCTGTCAGCAGGAATTTGGTGTTCCTCTGGCAATCGATAATATCTAACACACGATCTAACGAGGAAAATATGAAACTGACAAAATTACATGATATCTGGGCCGCTGGAAAACCTGCTGTGAATGGCTGGTGTTCTATTCCAAGTACTGTGACTGCAGAAATGATGTCATTAAATGATTTTGACAGCCTGACTATCGACTTACAGCATGGGCTTGTTGATTATCAAACAGCGCTCACAATGCTTCAGGCAATGAATGCGTCTGGTATAACGCCGCTTGCTCGTGTGCCATGGAATGAGCCGGGCATCATCATGAAGCTGCTTGATGCCGGCGCGCTTGGCATTATCTGCCCGATGGTCAATACCCCAGAAGAAGCACAGCAATTTGTCTCAACAATGCGTTATGCCCCGAACGGTTCGCGCAGTTCAGGTCCAACACGTGCGGCAATGATACATGGCGCCAATTATCATTTCGAAGCCGATGACGCGCTTGTCTCCCTTGCGATGGTTGAAACGGTTGAAGCGCTGGAAAATGTGGAAAAAATTGCCGCAACTGAAGGGCTGTCAGGAATTTATATTGGACCATCTGATCTGGCCGTGAGCATGGGTTATGCGCCGGGCCTTGACCGGAAAGAAGATGACGTGGATGCTGCGATTGGCCGTATTCTTGCTGCTTGTAAAGCATCCGGCATCAAGGCAGCTATTCACTGTCTATCACCTGAATATCTGAAGTCAGCTCATGCGCGCGGCTTTGATCTTGCCACATTGGGATCAGACATCAGGTTATTTGATATGTCGATAAAAAGTCAGATAAGTCTCGCACGAAGCTAAGGCAGAAGCGGCGTTTATTACAGGGTATAAGAAGGGTAATTTTTGCGATGAGCTTTGAAGATGATGTAACTGGTATGAAGCGACGTCTGACCCGCTATGGCGATGATGAATTTGCCCTGTTTCTCAGGAAAGCCTTCATCAAAGGTATGGGTCTTGGTGATGAAGCGCTTGCCAAGCCAGTGATCGGGATCATCAATACCCAAAGTGACTTTAATCCCTGTCACGGCAATTCTGATGAGCTTGTTCAATGTGCAAAGGATGGCGTTCTGGCAGCAGGCGCCCTCCCCCTTGCCTTCCCCACAATAAGCCTGCATGAAAGCTTTGCGTTTCCGACATCAATGTATCTACGCAACCTGATGGCGATGGATACCGAAGAGATGCTGAAGGCCTTGCCGCTTGACGGCGCTATTCTGGTTGGCGGCTGCGATAAGACTGTGCCAGCTCAGATTATGGGAGCCTTTAGTGCACGCCTGCCCTTTATCCAGCTTGTCACCGGCCCGATGTCTACCGGTAGCTTCCGGGGCGAGCGGGTTGGCGCCTGTACTGATTGCCGCCGATTCTGGGCATCCTTTCGTGCTGGCACATTAGATGATGATGAGATTGCTGATGTAAATAACCAGCTGGTGCCGACAGTCGGGACCTGCGGTGTCATGGGCACAGCAAGCACCATGGCGCTGATGGCAGAAGCGATGGGGCTGATGATACCAAATAGTGCCTGCGCGCCGGCTGTGTCAGCTGACAGACGCCGAATTGCCGAAGAAACCGGTCAGCGCATCACCCAGATGGCGTCTGAAAAACTTATCCCTGCTGATTTCATTGATGAACGCTCCATTGAAAATGGGCTGCGCATCCTAATGGCAATTGGCGGCTCAACAAACGGCATTATCCACCTTGCCGCAATGGCGGGCAGACTTGGCCTGCCGGTTGATTTAAACAGGCTTGATGAGATGGGCAGAGACACGCCTGTCATTGTTGACCTAAAACCATCTGGTGACGGCTATATGGAAGATTTGCACCGGGCTGGTGGACTGGCACGCATTCTCCACGAGATTAAACATCTGCTTCATCTGGATGCCATGACGATATCAGGCAAAACGCTTGGTGACATTATGATGCAGAACCAGCCTGACTGGCCCCAGACCGTTGTTAAACCATGTGACGACCCTATTTATCCGCATGGCGGGCTTGCTGTGTTACGCGGCAATCTGGCACCGGATGGCGCCATTATCAAACAATCTGCTGCCCACCCTGATTTGCTGGTTCATAAAAGCCGGGCTGTTGTATTTGATGGCATGGCGGACCTTGCAAACCGGATTGATAATGAAGATGAGGATTTCCGCGCAGATGATATTCTGGTGCTTCGTAATATCGGTCCCAAAGGCGCGCCGGGCATGCCAGAGGCTGGGCTAATCCCCATCCCGAAAAAGCTCGCTCGTGCGGGTGTAAAAGATATGGTGCGTATATCAGATGGCCGGATGAGCGGCACTGCAGCAGGCACGATTGTTCTGCATGTCGCGCCAGAAGCTGCGATTGGTGGCCCGCTTAACTATGTGAAAACGGGCGACATTATCAGCCTTGATGTGCCGGCAAGAACGCTGAGCCTACTTGTTGATGATGCAGAGCTTGAGGCCCGAAAACAGGCCGCAGGACCGCTGAAGCAAACACCATCGCGCGGCTATGCAAAACTATTTCATGAGCAGGTTACACAAGCTCCCGAAGGTGCTGATTTTGAATTCCTTCAAGGTGTTGATAAACCCTGATGGCATTGCACGGCTATCTGTTATGAGCCTTGCGCCATTCAGCAAAGGCGTGCCGATGTTCATCTTGTGTACAGGGATATAGGCCTATTATGCTGATACCCTCACGCACCTTCTCGGCAACAAAATCTTCATACGCCGTCATCTCAGTGGCTTCATCAGCAATATCAACGGCGATATCAGCTGGTATTACGATAACACAGTCAGCATCACCCAGAATGATATCACCGGGGAAGATAGGGGCATCACCGCAGCCAATCGGACCATTAATCTCGATTGCTTCATGCAAGGTAAGGTTGGTTGGGCTGGAGGGGCGCGCATGATATGCCGGCAGGTCAAGCGCCGCTATCGCCATTGAATCGCGAAACCCGCCATCGCTGACAACTCCTTCAGCGCCGCGCACCATAAGCCGGGTAATCAGAATATCACCCGCCGACGCCGCGCGGGCATCTTTGCGGCTATCCATCACGAGCACATGACCTTCGGGGCATTGCTCAATAGCCTGCCGCTGGGGATGCTGAGGATTAAGAAATTCGGTAATCTGGTTTCTATCTTCGCGCGCCGGCATGTAACGCAACGTAAAAGCAGGGCCAACCATATTGCGAGGCGTGCGGGCATATTGTTCTGGATGGTCTTTCTGGACAGGATGAACGCCTTGGATGACCTGTTGCCTCAGGCCGCGCTTAAACAGGGCTGTTGCCACTGTTGCTGCTGATACAGCGCGGAGTTTTTGAATTGCTGTAACAAGTGCCTTATCCATAATCCTATCCTTTTGCAGACCTTAAAAATCAGCGCCAGTATGACGGCGACAGATCAGTTAGGCTACAAGAAAAAGACCGCTATCGCTTGTTCCTAGTTTTTTGCGCAGCCAAAGGCATTATCTATTGCACCCAGAATAATCAGCGTGGCAGCAAAGTCAGGATTTGTTTCAGGACGCTCCATCCAGTTCTGGATAAGTGCTTTGAAATCATCGGGCTGTGTGCTTTCAGGAATACATAAGCCGGGCGCCATGCCAGCTGTTTTCTCAGCAATCAGTTCTGCGGTTGTGAACGCATCAACAGCGCCGGTGATATACACAATGCAAATAGCATCATCCTGCGGATTAGCAGAGGCGCAATAAACATTTAAATCACGACCTGTTAGGAAATCAGCCTGCGCCGATGACAAAGCTGTGACTGAAATAAAAACAGCAACAATAAAAGATTTAACTAAGCTCATAACAGCTCCTTCAAGCTAATTAGCGTTCCGTATTTGCTAAAATAATTTTGGGCATGGCGAGCCCGTTATGGATATCTTCAAACGCTTTACCACCGTCACTCATCGGGCGAACATCACACCAGCCCTGCCCACCGATATGACCCTCACAAATCAATCTTAAGGCTTCACTGAAATCATCGGTGCGGTAGCAATAAGTGCCCTGAAAGCTGACTTCCTGAAGGGTAATAAAACGGGCATCTAACCCGCCCTCATTATTCTGCAATCCAATATGAACAATTCTGCCACCAGGCGAAATCAGACTGGTACTTGCTGCCCTTGTATGGTGCGAGCCCACAGCATCCATCAGAAGAGCAACCGAATGCGGCTCAGGCCCAGTTTCAAGCGGATTATAAATCTCAGCCTCAATAACATCAGACAGAATAGAGCGCCGATGGGCGTTTGTTTCAGCAATCCAGATATCCGAATAGCCATAATGACGCGCAACCAGCCCGCATAAAAGGCCGATAGCCCCGCCCCCCAGAATAACCATCCGCTGTTGTTTATCTGAGGTATAATCATGGGTAAGTAGCCGGACAGCATGGACTGAACATGCCAAAGGCTCGCTTAACGCAACATCATGAAGCGCGGCATCATTTGTAATCAGATGCAGATTGTCAGACCCGATACTAACCTGTTCTGCAAACCCGCCCGGCCGGCGCATACCAATCATCTCGCGCGCGGCGCACAGATGAGTATTACCAGAGGCACAAAATGAACAACTGCCGCATGTCATCAGGGGATTAATGGCAACCAGCTGGCCGTGAAGCGGCCCCTCAACAACACGTCCCACTGCTTCATGACCCAGCACAAGTGGCGGCACGCGCCGCTCATCATGACCGTGCCACGCATGCATATCGGATCCGCAAATGCCACAAAAACTGATATCAAGCAGGCTTTCACCTGCGCCAACCACAGGCACAGGCTCATTACGAAATTGTGTTTCAAGAGCCCCTGTATAAACCAGCGCTTTCATGTCTATTCCAGATTTTCGCCCGGAAAATATTTCCGGAGACGAACATCAGCTGAGCGTGCATGACCTTCCATACCTTCAAGCCGTGAGATACGCGCAGCCGCCGCGCCTACTTCGCGGTTAGCTTCGCGTGTCATCCGCTGCGTTGTTACAATTTTTAGATATTTGTGAACAGACAGACCGCCGGTATAATGCGCCGCCCCTTTTGTTGGCAGAATATGATTTGTGCCTGAACATTTATCACCATAGGTAACTGTTGTTTCTTCGCCAACAAACAGCGAGCCATAGTTTTTCAGCCGATCTGTAAACCATTCATCACGCGCTGTATGAACTTCGAGATGCTCGGCGGCATACTCATCCGAAATCTGCGCCATCTCTTCATCCGTGTCACATAAGATAATTTCACCATAATCACGCCACGCGGTTGTTGCCGCGCTCTTTGCAGGCTCTGGCAACCGGTCAATATGGTCTTGCATACGGCCCATGACATCATCAGCAAGCGTTCTAGATGTTGTAAATAACCATGCAGGAGAATCTGGCCCATGTTCAGCCTGTGAGACCAAATCTTCGGCCACAATATCAGCATCAGCCGTATCATCTGCAATAATTGCAATTTCTGTTGGTCCGGCAAACATATCAATGCCAACGCGGCCATAAAGCGTTCGCTTTGCTTCGGCAACAAACCTATTACCGGGACCAACCAGAATACGGGCCGGCTTGCCAGTAAACAGGCCAAAGGCCATCGCCGCAATACCCTGCACGCCGCCAAGCGATAGAATAGTATCAGCGCCACACATATTCATTGCATAGATAATCGCAGGATTTGGCCCATTCGCATTTGGAGCAGAACAGGCAACAACATGCTCAACACCTGCAACCTTGGCTGTTGCAATTGACATAATAGCTGATGCTACATGCGCATATCGCCCCCCCGGCACATAACAACCGGCTGTCTCAATGGGGATAAGCTTCTGTCCTGCCCATAGGCCGGGTGACAATTCAGTCTCAAACTCCTGAATAGACGCTTTTTGCGCTTCGGCAAACTTCGTCACGCGGTCATAGGCAAACTTGATATCATCTTTTAGCTGGTCAGAAACAGTATCTCCAGCAGCAGCGATCATCTCTTCAGACACAATCGCCTCGCCGTGAAATCCATCGAGCTCCTTGCCATAACCAAGAGCTGCCTCTTCGCCGCCAGCTTCTATTTTTGCCAGCATATCAGAGACAATTTTACGCGTCTCTTCAGTGCCAGTCTGCGGCGTTTTATCTGCTTTTTTAAGATAGGTGATAGCCATGTAACGTAATCCTATTGACCGTAAATATAAGCAGGAAGCCAAAGAGCAATCTGCGGGAAGGTGAAAATAAGGGCAAGACCGATGAGCTGGATAACCATGAATTGCATCATGCCCATATAGATGTCTTTTAAGTCCCATTCAGGCACAACACCTTTGAGGAAATATGCCGAAAGTGCGACGGGCGGACTGAGCCACGCTGTCTGAAGATTAACGGCAACCAGAATACCAAACCATGTAAGGTTGATGTCCAGCTTTATCAGCACAGGAATAAGAATAGGAACGATAATAAGAACAATCGGAACCCATTCCAGAGGCCAGCCAAGCAGGAATATCAATGCCATGATAATCAGCAATATATAGGTTGCCGAAATATCCCATCCCAACAGGAACTCAGTTAACACCATCGGTGTTCCCAAGCGCGAGAAAACAGCCCCAAAGAAGTTTGACGCAGCGACCAAGAAGAGAATTAACACTGAAATCTCTAATGTCTTTATCAGAGCATTATATAAAAGAGACGGCGTTAGCTTGCGATACGCAACAGTCAGAACTAACGCACCAAAAGCGCCACAACCAGCACCTTCAGTTGGTGTTGCCCAGCCAAACAGAATTGAGCCTAAAGCAAACGCAACCAGAGCTGATGGCGGTACTAACCCCATAAAGAATTCGTACCAAAGGTCAGAAAAGAAAAACCCTGCAGGTTTATTATCGCGTATCCATCGTGAGCCAAAGAACATCATCGCCATCCATCCAAGGGGAATGAGAAGAGATGAGAAGGCAAAATAGCCAGCAAGAGATCCTGAAAACGCCATTACGATGAGAACAAAAAACGTGATTATTGACCCGATAACTAGAATAGCTTCCAGCCAATAATAGTCAGATGTAATAGGTTGTTGTTCTGGTGGCAGAATAGGGCCAAGCGACGGGTTCAACCAACACCGTATCAGAGCATAGGCCGCATACATTGACGCCAACAAAATGCCGGGAATAATAGCTGCTGCGAACAGATCAGTAACTGGAACCTGCAAAACGGGACCCATAACAACCAGCATGATAGAGGGCGGAATAAGAATACCAAGCGTGCCGCCTGCGGTAATT
>DGJU01000076.1:0-1359 GCA_002387605.1 Alphaproteobacteria bacterium UBA4588
AATCATTTCAGTCGTTAATCAGAAGGGCGGCGTTGGTAAAACAACAACAGCGGTTAATTTATCAACTGCAATGGCAGCATGTGGTCTATCTGTTTTACTCGTTGATTTTGACCCGCAGGGCAATGCTAGCACTGGTCTTGGTATTGAACAGAAAAACCGAAATGCAAATAGCTATCGGCTTGTCACTGGCCAATGCACGGCTCAGGATGCTGTTAAAAACTGTATTGTGCCACAGCTTGATATTCTCCCTGCGACAATGGATTTATCGGCAGCAGAAATTGAGCTGAGTGATTTGGAACGGCGGGAATTCCGTCTGGCTGATGGTCTTGCCGCGCTAGATGGTCAGTATGATTATATTCTTATTGACTGCCCACCCTCTCTTGGTCTGTTAACAGTCAATGCACTTGCTGCGTCTCATACTGTATTAGTGCCATTACAGTGTGAGTTCTACGCTCTTGAAGGGTTGGCGCAGTTAATGACGACAATCGCAGCAGTAAGAACCAATCTTAATCCGTCACTCGCAATGCAGGGCATTGTCCTAACCATGTATGATACCCGAAACAAATTATCAGAAATGGTAGAAGCAGATGTAAGAGGTCATTTTGGCGCTACGGTATATGATACAGTTATCCCTCGGAATGTCCGCATTTCTGAAGCGCCGTCATTTGGGAAACCTGTTTTGATGTATGATTTAAAATGTGCTGGTGCGCAGGCTTATGCCGCGCTTGCAGCAGAATTGTTAAAGCAGGAGAAACAGGCAGTATGACAAAGAAATCCCCCGCAAAACCTAAATCATCCGCCCCAAAAACAGCCGCACCCTCTCGGTTAGGCCGTGGGTTATCTTCACTGCTTGGTGATGGTGCCATACCGGCCCAAAATACGCCGCAGCCCCAGCCAAACAAACCATCAGATACCGAGTTAAGTACGATGGTAGCACAAGCTACCGGAAATACATCGTCTGTGCGGACTATTCCTGTCGAATGGATTAATCCAGGCCCGTGGCAGCCACGCCGTATTTTTGATGCCCAGGCGTTGAATGAACTTGCTGTTTCAATCCGCCAGAAAGGTCTCATACAGCCTATTCTTGTGCGCGAAACACCTGATAAGAAAAACCGTTATCAGCTCATTGCAGGCGAGCGAAGGTGGCGGGCGGCCCAGATAGCTAAACTTCATGAAATTCCTGCTATTATTGGTGTTTTTGATGAACGTGACGCGTCAGAAATTGCTCTGATTGAAAATGTTCAACGCCGTGACCTTACCAGTATTGAAGAAGCTGAAGCTTATCAGGCTTTGATTTCCTCACATGATTATACCCAAGAAGAGCTTGCAGAGATCATTGGTAAATCCCGCTCTCATATT
>DGJU01000076.1:1413-2306 GCA_002387605.1 Alphaproteobacteria bacterium UBA4588
ATGAAATCGGGCGCAAAGGCAGCCACAAAAAATCCGGAAAAATCGTCTGATATCAGAGCATTAGAGGATAAAGCTATGCAGATCCTTGGTCTGTCTCTTTCCCTTTCATGGGATGAGGCAAAGGAACGGGGAAAGCTTAGTATTTCAATGTCTTCGTTAGAACAGCTTGATGATTTGATGGCGCGCCTTGGCCTTGCAGACGATAATCCGTCTTAGCGGTTTGCGGCTCTTGCGCGCAGGCATAAACCGAGTAGGCTCTGTCCTACTAGGGCGCGCGCATCTTGAAACGCACCCGACTTAATCTGTGTTTCAAGCGCGATTAATCTATCAATAATATCGTTTGATTGATGTAACGACCATTTAGATGCTGTTTTGGTCATCACCGGCTTCAGGGTGAAATGCAGAGGTGGCCGCGCCTTTGCAACAGCGTTTGAGACACCGTCACCGCCGCGCATAAGGGCCTGTATCATAGCAAGCGTCTTAAAGAGCCGTAATGCATGGCGAACGACCATCACAGGCTGTGTGCCCTCACGCAAGGCGCGTGCATGATGAGATTCAAATGATTTTACATCTCCTGCGAGCAACGAGACAGATAACTGGTCCAGCATAAGGGCTGCATTATCCCCCAGAGCCTCTTCGATATCCCCGCGCGATAAGCTGCCATTAGGTCCTGCCAAAAGAGCGAGTTTTTCAAGCTCTGAGCGACTTGCTTGTCTATCAGCGCCAAGGCGTTCTGTTAGAATCGATAAGCCATCTGGTTCAACGGTAATATTATCTGCTGCAAATACGGCACGCGCCAGGTCTGAAATACTTCTCTCATTGTCAGGATAACAGCCCATTGACGCGCATTGTGTGTCTTTGTCACACAAAGTGACCAAAGCGTGACGTGTATT
>DGJU01000076.1:2485-7795 GCA_002387605.1 Alphaproteobacteria bacterium UBA4588
GGGTCATCAAGATTATCAGCAAATAAATGCGCAAGTCCGATGCTTCGCTCACGCGCAAGGCCTTGATCCTGACCATAGAGAAAAAAAACAAGGAACCGAGGGTCCGGGCGCTTAAGAAGACTAGCAATATCCCGGGGCGCTATCTTCATTTTATCTCGGAGGAGGTGTTGCCTTCAGTTGCAACTGAGAAGAAATAAAGCTGTAGTTTCAGATGGATACGCTCACCAAGCAAAATAGCAAGTCGTTCCTCTGCAAATTGCTGTGATACTTCGCGTCCATAAAATGAGGTAATTGTACCTGATGTGGCTGAGACTTCAATACTTCCAGATGTAAGTTCTTCGCCAGTTTCATACGCAGATAAGGAATAAGTTCCGGTCATATTATGATCAATTAACGTTGATGACGAACCGGCTGCAGATAATGTCGAGACTGAGGCGCTGTCAAATTTATAGTCGAGTTTATATTGTCTATCAGCACTAAAAACACCAATCCGGTCTGATATTTCATTTACCAGCAGCTGTTCTTGCCGGCTGTTTGGGCTGCGCATATCAATTTGGCTTAGGGCAGGTAGCGTAAGATCACGCAGCTGCGACATTGATGTCATCGAACACCCAGATGCAAAAAGGGCATAGAGCCCCACTGCGATCAAACCCGCCCATCTCGAATAACGGATAGCAGAAAGGTTAGCAAACGACATTGATAATCCTGTTTGGTACAACGATGACACGTTTAATGACCTTATCTTCGCAATATTTCTGGATGATGTCGAGGCTCAGTGCCGCCTTTTCAGCGTCATCCTTAGCGCAATCAACAGGCAGGGATAATTTAGCCCGAACCTTACCATTTACCTGAACAGCAATTTCTACCTCTTCAGAGGTTAGCCATTCAGCCTGTGCCGTTGGCCAGGACGCTTGTGCGACAAGCCCGTTACCACCTGTTTTTGCCCATATTTCCTCGGCAAGGTGCGGCGAAAATGGCGCGATAAGAACGGATAAATTATGTAAGGCGTGGGAGAAGGCGGCTTGATCTGCACCGTCTTTGTTGCGGTAGTCTGAGATAGCGCCAACCAAAATATGCAAGCTTGCAACACATTTATTAAATGCGAACCGTTCTATATCGCTCCCAATAGAGGCAATGGCGCTATGAATCGTGCGAATAAGGTCTTCTGTGTCGCTGGAATGGGCCGCCGATTTAACAGGTAAAAAATCAAGACCAGTCGTATCAGCCTGCTCAGCAAGACGCCAGATTTTCTGAAGAAAACGGAACGCGCCTTCAACACCGGATTCGGTCCATTCAAGATCGCGCTCAGGCGGCGAGTCTGACAACATGAATAGCCGTGCTGTGTCTGCGCCATAAGTTTTGATGATAAGTTCTGGGTCAACAACATTACGCTTTGACTTGCTCATCTTCTCGACACGGCCGGCATTCACTGCTGCGCCTGTTTCAACTTCAACAAATCCGTCACTTGTGCGGGTGACCTGCTCAGGGAATAACCAACCCCCATCCTGATTTTTAAAGCTCTGATGACAGACCATTCCTTGTGTCATCAGGCCTGCAAAAGGTTCAGCGAGATCAAGATAACCAACATCGCTTAGAGCGCGCATAAAGAAACGGGAATAAAGCAGATGAAGAACAGCATGTTCGACACCGCCAATATACTGGTCAACGGGTAGCCAGTAGTCTGCAGCCTCTCGGCTAAATCCATTTTCTGAGGCTGGGTCTGTAAAGCGGGCAAAATACCATGAGCTCTCAAAAAAAGTATCAAAAGTGTCTGTTTCACGTTCTGCATCACCGCCGCAAGATGGACAGCTTACAAATTTCCAGCTTGGATGCCTGTCTAATGGATTGCCCGGCTCGTCAAAATCAACATCAACTGGCAAGGTAACCGGAAGGTCTGTTTCTGGAACAGGAACAGCGGCACATTTCGGGCAATGTATGATCGGAATAGGACAGCCCCAATAACGCTGCCGCGAAACACCCCAATCACGCAGCCGGTAGGTAATACGTGATGTGCCAACATTGCGCGCTTCGACAGCCGCAATCGCAGCTGTCTTGCCGGCTTCAATGGTTAGCCCATCCCACTCACCTGAATTCATCAATGTGCCGGGGCCAGTATAGGCGGTATCGGCAACATCAAAATCGGCATCGGCATCGGATGGTTGAACTACAGGAATAACCGGTAAATCATATTTACGCGCAAAATCAAGATCTCGCTGATCATGAGCTGGACAGCCAAAAATCGCGCCTGTCCCATAATCCATTAGAACGAAATTCGCGATATAGACAGGAAGCTCATGACCATCCAAAAGCGGATGTTGAGCCTTTAAGCCTGTGTCAAAGCCCTGTTTTTCAGCTTTCTCAATAGCCGCTTCAGAGGTGCCGAGCGCGCTACATTCTGCAAGAAAATCAGCCGCTTTGCTATCCTTTTGGGCAATCATAAGAGCCAGCGGGTGTTGTGCTGATACCGCAAGGAAAGAGGCGCCATGCAGTGTGTCTGGTCTGGTTGTGAAAACGTCAACCTTATGTAACTCAGTATCTGGCAGTTGTGCAGTTGAGGCAGGGGTTAAAGAAAATTGTACAGATGCCCCCTCAGAGCGGCCAATCCAGTTATGCTGCATAAGCCGGACACGTTCAGGCCAGCGCTCAAGACCCTCAATCGCCTGAAGCAAATCATCTGCGTAATGAGAGATTTTCAAGAACCATTGCGATAGCTGCCGGCGTTCAACAGGGGCACCTGAGCGCCAGCCACATCCGTCAACAACCTGCTCATTGGCAAGGACTGTATGTTCGACCGGATCCCAGTTCACCCAGCTTTCTTTGCGGTAGGCAAGACCAGCTTCCAGAAATTTGAGGAACATTTTCTGTTCATGTTGATAATAGTCAGGATGGCAGGTCGCAATTTCCCGCCCCCAGTCATAAGACAATCCCATTGTTTTAAGCTGGGCCCGCATTGCGGCCATATTGTCAGTTGTCCAGTCACCGGGGTGAATGCCACGTTCAATTGCAGCATTTTCAGCTGGTAAGCCAAACGCATCCCAGCCCATAGGGTGGAGCACATTATAGCCACAGGCCCGCCTGTAACGTGCCACTACATCACCAAGAGCATAATTGCGCACATGTCCCATATGGATGCGCCCTGAAGGATAGGGAAACATCTCAAGAACATAATATTTCGGTTTGCTAGCATCTATTTCAGTTGTGAATACTTGCGCCTCATCCCAGACAGATTGCCATTTGGCCTCCAGACTAGAGGGTTTGTAGTGCGCCATAATATTTACCTGCTTACACGAAAAATATAATGAAGATTAGTTATCTGTCTCGGTAACGCCAGCAGCACGTATTTCGCGCGCGCGTGTCAGAACGAGCTCTTCTAGTTTACGGCCAAGAGCACTATCTGTTCCGCCATCAACCCAAACGCCGTTTTCCTGCCTTTGAACATAGACTTGTACACGGATAGCATCAGAGCGTAATTCCAAATCCAGAACAAAAAAGGTCATTTTGATACGCTCATTCGGCGAATTTGCCAGCGAATACCATTCAGTTACTATGGTACCGCCATAAGTATCGACGTCATCGATTGGAATAGTAGAGACAATATCAAGAGAGGCACGCCATAGAAGGGCGTTTATGGGGAGACCGCCTGTGTTCGTTCCCATCAGACTTCCGAAGTCTGCTAGGGAAAGTCCTTGTTGCGCTTTGCCTGTCAGGATAGAGCCCTGACCTTCGTCTGAAGTGGAAATATACTGACCGGACCCACTACAGGCGGCAAGCGTCAAAAAAAGACAATAGAATAGTACTGAGCGCATCATAGAGTTTCCCAAAAAAAAGAGAGGTCAGAAGAACTGACCTCTCTCTTACACAAAAATGTCGCTAACTTCAAATTAGAAAGTAGCTTTGATGTTTAGAACAGTTGCGTCGTCGTTAGACTTTACGCCTGCGCTTGTTGTAACTTCAGAATCTGTCATTGATACAGACGCTGTAAGGCCAGAAGCAATTGTGTATGTGATAGATGCAGCTGACTGGTTAAAGTCATATGATGTATTTTTCTCATCACCACCGCTTAGTGTGAATGCAGAGATTGAAATACCTTCAATGCCTGTATATTTCACGTCAAGTACGTCATTTTTGTACTCATAAGCACTTGTGTTGATGCTCTTTTTGTGCTGAGACGCGGTCACCTGGAAATCGCTCAATGCGAAACGAATACCCATAGATGTGGACTCTGTTCCAGTTTGGTTACCAGAAGCACCTGTATCATCTGTTGCACTGGAGATATACTGCGCTTTTACAGAACCACCAGAAATGTCAGTTGAGTATTCAGCTAGGAACGCAGTGTTATCGCCCTTAGTTGAAACACCAGCATCCTGATGGTGGAGCTTAAGTGTTAGGCCAGACATTGATGGCAATGTGTACATGATGGTGTTACCGTTAAGGTCTGCACCGTGCATTCCAAGACCTGGAGCCAATGTAGTCATGTTGTCAGCTACAGACTCATCCATTGCGGAATCTGCAAGACCTTCAAGGTCGTCGCTCAAACGGATTGTACCGAAATCACCAGCGATATCAAAATACTGGTCATCCGTGTTGCCAGTTTCATCAAGGCCGACGCCCATTGTCAATGTAAGGCCGCTGTCGGTTGTTGTAGAAAATTTGAAATCTACATCCTGGTCCATATCAATATATGAGCCGTTTTGAGCACCAGAGTTTGATGTGTTGTCATAGTTGATGTAGTGCCAGTCTGTAGCACCTGAAATTGTTACGTCTGCTGCATTTGCTGCAACTGTGCCGAAAGCTACTAGAGCTGTAGAGGCGAGTAAAATCTTACGCATAATATCTCTCCCGAAGATTTAAACCGCCAGGATTGGCGGCAGTCCTACTTTATTAATAACTACTTAATCATCAATATATAATTAACTGTTTATTAATATAAAAACCACTGACTGTGATATTTTTATCACAATGATAGGTAGGCTCAGTCATTTCTTGAGGCTTGGCAAGCCGCTTTAGATGAAAGAGAGAATGACAAGATTGTCCCTGTGCTTTTCATCAAAAGGTTTTATAATAAGGGTTGTGATACGTTTTTCGCCAGAATAGATAAGGGGCTTATTATGACAGAGGCACGCCATAATATTGTGATAAAATTGTCAGAAGCTGCTAAGTTAGCTGGCCGTGATAAGAATGATATCACACTCATTGCTGTCTCAAAGCAGCAACCTGATGAGCGTATTGAGGAAAGCCTTGCTAGTGGGCAGCGTGTTTTCGGTGAAAACCGTGTGCAGGAAGCTTTTGAGCGCTGGCAGGCTCGTAAAA
>DGJU01000076.1:7957-10793 GCA_002387605.1 Alphaproteobacteria bacterium UBA4588
ACCGGCCGAGCTAGAGAGTTTTTTATCTTTCTGCCGCGATGAGGCCGGGTTACAGATAGTGGGGTTAATGTGTATCCCTCCTGTTGATGAGGAGCCAGCGATGCATTTCGCGCTGTTGAAAAAACTCGCTGACAGATATGAGCTGCCACAGATTTCAATGGGGATGAGTTCAGATTTTGACACTGCGATTAGTTTTGGTGCGACACATATCCGCGTTGGGTCAGCTTTTTTTGGTGAGCGTCCCCCACGGACCTAATCCTCTCCAGAACTAGTCTCCTACATATCCGCATCAAGTGATGCACAGCCTAGCTATCGGATTGATCTGCTGGCCCTGTCTCTAGCATATGGCCGGTTCGCGCCTGTTTGGTCTCAAGGTAATCTTTATTATGAGGATTTGATGGCAGGGACAGCGAAACCCGTTCAACAATTTTAATGCCGTGTGAGGATAGCTGTTCGATTTTCTCAGGATTATTGGTCATCAATCTAATCTGCGAGACGCCCAACGCATCTAGCATTGCTGCTGCAGGGCCAAAAAATCTCTCATCTGTTTCAAAGCCAAGCTTGTGATTGGCATCTACCGTATCAAACCCTTTATCTTGCAGAGCGTAGGCCCGGATTTTATTCATCAGGCCGATATCACGTCCTTCTTGTGCGAGATAAATCAGGATGCCGCCGCCTTCTTCATTCATTTGCGTCAAGGCATGATGAAGTTGCAGGCCGCAATCACATTTCAGTGAGCCTAAAATATCTCCGGTGATACATTGAGAATGCAAACGTACCAGAGGCGTTTCAGTCTTATTTCCTCCTGCAACGATTACGGCAAAATGCTCCTCTCGTCCTGCTGGCTGCCGAAACATTACAATGTCAGTCTCTGGCGCCATAGATAGTGGTAATTTAGCTTTTGCAGCAATCGTCATCTCTGCAACAGGTTCGGTCTGCAGGATATCAAGCTGCGGGCCATCAATCACAGTAATATGATGGGTATCTGCTGCAGCGTGAAGTTGATGATTATCAAGATGGGTTAATCTGACAAGAAGAGCAGCTGGCACAAGTTTAGCCCGCCGTAATAGGGTGCAGGCAAGGTGGGGCAGGCTGCCGTCTTTCTCAGCAAGCAACCCGATATCTTTTGGCAGATGGGCGGTATCACCAAGAATAAGAGCCAGAATTTGATCATCTTCCAATGCGCCCTTGGCGATCGTATGGCATGGCATTGCCGGGTTTACCCCGCCAAGAGCTTCGCTGTGGCGCGACGTAAGGCATAATACGGGCATGCCGCCGCCAACGGCTTCGGCGATAGATGAGCCTTGATCGGTAAACTCAGCTGCTTGAACCAGACCCGCCTGACCGCGGCGGTCTTTAATCATCACAACGCCGCCCTGGCGGAGGTCCAAAATAGCCCGTTCTATTGGTGAACGCGTGTTCATTTGCATGCGAGTGCGCATTATGCTTAATTCTCCTGTAAGCGGCCTGAACATCCTATCTTTTTTAGATAGGATGTCAGCCCAACATTGCAAGGATGGGTTTACTTGAGCTGGTTTTATCCTAAATCTGCTCGCTATGGCAACTAAACCATAACGCCCTTCCATGCTGACGAAAGGAGCCGGGAAACCTGCACCTTGGCATCCGGTAATCTGGGGCGAAAGACGTTAAATGATTGTATCGAAAAAAACCGATGATTTACTTTCAAGTGCACGTATTCTTGTTGTTGATGACGATAATTTACTGCGCTCGGTTCTGCTCGAACAGCTTGGCTTTGAGGGGGTAAAATATCTTGCTGAAGCCGCAACAGCAGCTGATGTCTTTACCCAGATTGATACATCGATGCCGGACCTCATTTTGCTTGATGTGCAACTCCCTGACGGTAATGGATTTGAAATCTGTGCACGGTTGAGGCAGTCAGGCTTTGATAAGCCAATTCTTATGCTTACTGGTCAGGATGATGAAAGCGACATTATCAAAGGTCTTGAAGCGGGTGCGAATGACTATATTGCAAAGCCAATGCGTATTGGTGAGTTGCTGGCCCGTATCAAAGCACAGCTTCGCCAGTACCGTGCGTCTGATGATGTCCGCTTTACGATTGGTGATAGTGACTTCCTGCCAGCCAATAAAACAGTAACAGATAATCTGTCTGGCAAAATTATTACGCTGACTGAAAAAGAAACGCTTATCTTGAAAAAATTATTCAGGGCCTGGCCTGCAGATGTCTCCAAAGATAACCTGCTTCTTGAAGTGTGGGGTCTGCAACCTGATATCTCAACTCACACATTAGAGACCCATATTTACAGATTACGCCAGAAGCTAACACGCATATCACCACAACAGATTATCAATACAACAGAGCAGGGATATCAGTTGAATAAAACCTTTGCAGATGCAGAATAAGGGGCAGGCAGTCTTACTCTGTTGGTAATAATGCGAACTTTTTCAGCAGCTTTGTAATTTTCATATCTAACACTTCATCCAGAAGAAGCGCTTTTCGGAGTGCCATCACAGCACCCAGCCGCAGCGCCGCCTCATAAGGAAGGCTAGGTTGTTAGCCTAGCGTTAACACGGAGGTCTAGTGACCTCATCATATTATGGATGAAAATATTGGCTGGGGCGGTAGGATTCGAACCTACGGTACACGATACCAAAAACCGATGCCTTACCACTTGGCTACGCCCCAACATTAAGACTGCTAAAATGGAATAGCACTCTACAAAGCGTGAGGCAATGTAGCTATCTTGTGAGGTCTAATCAATACAAAAAATACTGTTCGGAAAACAGACTTTCCTGTTACAGGGGTGAGGCCGGTGAGACAAAGGCTGTTGCGGTTGCCCATATGCCGTGATCTTGC
>DGJU01000026.1:0-234 GCA_002387605.1 Alphaproteobacteria bacterium UBA4588
GGTGCATTGAGCTTCATCAAGGATAACGCGCTCAACAGATTCGGTTGCCCGGAAGCGTTCATTCAGCTTTGTGCCATCGCGGATATCGCGAAGCTCAATCTGAGCAAAGGCACCGCCCTTACCAGGCTTTACATGGCTGGTTTTTACCGCAACCCATAGCCGCGATTTATGCTCAATCACATTCCCGGGTTTGATGGCATTTCCGTTCAGCTTCATCGTTTAGGTACTCCTTTT
>DGJU01000026.1:251-3084 GCA_002387605.1 Alphaproteobacteria bacterium UBA4588
ATCGCGTAAAGGCATCTTTATTCCACAGACAAGGCATCAAAGCCGTGCCATATAAGCAGCGGTATCAACCATGCGGTTTGCAAAACCCCATTCATTGTCATACCAGCCCATAATTCTGACAAACCGTTCATCTTGAACCTGTGTCTGGGTCAGGTCAGCCACAGCAGAGTGGGCGTTATGGTTAAAATCAATTGAAACGAGCGGTAGAATATTCACATCTAGAATGCCTGCCAAAGCCCCGTGCGCTGCCTCTGTTAAGGCCGCATTGACGCTCTCAACAGAACAAGGGTGCTTAGCATAAAAATGCAAATCAACCACTGACACATTATCGGTTGGCACACGCACAGCACTGCCATCTAGCCGGCCATCAAGTTCTGGCAATACCAGCCCTACGGCTCTGGCAGCGCCGGTTGTTGTTGGCACAATCGAGCGCGCACCAGAACGCGCCCGTCGCAGGTCTTTATGTGAATTATCCAGAATATTTTGATCGCCTGTATAAGCATGAATGGTTGTCATGCTGCCAGAAATAAGACCAAAAGCCTGATGCATTACAAGCGCCATAGGCGCGAGGCAATTTGTTGTGCATGACGCGTTTGAGACAACCAGATGTTCAGCTGTAAGAGTTTCATGATTAACGCCATAAACAACCGTAGCATCCGAGCCAGAGGCTGGGGCTGAGACAAGAACCTTTTTAGCACCGGCTGTTAAATGGGCAGACGCTTTACCATGGCTGTTAAATTTCCCAGAACATTCAAGCACAACATCTATGCCATGAGCGGCATGTGGCAAGGCAGACGGGTCACGTTCATGCGTGATTGCAATCTTGCCAAACCCGACATCCATCCAGTCATCACCATGCTGGGGTGCTTGTGGTAAATTACCATGCGTGCTGTCAAATTGAAGCAAATGGGCCATGATATTCGTTGCGCCGGGGGAGTTGATAGAGACAATCTCAACATCCGGAAAATCGCCTTCAATCAGCGCGCGTAGGACAAGTCTGCCAATCCGGCCAAATCCATTAATAGCGAGTTTTACGGTCATTTTATTGTCCTTTATCTGGCTAGACTGTTGAAGGGTTACGGCTGAGGCATGCCTCAACCGCCACAAAAAATAAGGCTTACTTCTTGGCTGTAGCAGCTGCGATGATAGCCTCTGCTGTAATGCCGAAATGCGTATAAAGATCGTTAATGGGGGCAGAGGCGCCAAAACTACTCATCCCAATGAAGTGAGCATCAGGTCCTGCAACAGCAGACCAGCCCATTTCGATGCCAGCTTCAATCACAATAACCTTTTCAGCGCCGCCGATAAGCTCAGCGCGATATGCCGGTGATTGCTGGGCAAGGATATCAAGGCAGGGGACTGAGACAAGCCGGGTTGGATGCCCCATCTCTTCGAGTTTTGCGCGCGCTGCGTCAGCAATCTGAACTTCAGACCCGCTGGCCATCAGCACAATCTGAGCCTCACGACTTGCATCGGTGAGCACATACCCGCCCTTATCAGATTTCAGCGGCATCACATCATCGCCAAGCCGAAGCTGGTCAAGTCCCTGACGGCTAAGGGCAAGAATGGACGGCGTTTGTTTTTGTGTTAGCGCAATCTGCCAGCATTCCGCTGTTTCCACCATATCAGCAGGCCGGAATAGATTTAGATTTGGTATTGCCCGCAACGCAGCTAAATGTTCGACAGGCTGATGGGTTGGACCATCTTCGCCAAGACCGATTGAATCATGCGTCATAACATAAATCACCTGCTGCTGCATTAACGCAGAGAGCCGGATAGACGGGCGGCAATAATCAGTGAACACAAGAAACGTGCCGCCAAAAGGAACAAGACCGCCATGTAAGGCAATGCCGTTCATCGCAGCCGCCATGCCATGTTCGCGCACGCCATAGTGGATATAAGAGCCAGCATAATTATCGGCAGAAAACACAGAATGCTCTGCAACCTTGGTATTATTTGAGCCAGTCAGGTCAGCCGAGCCGCCAAACAAGCCAGTACAGGCAGGCAGAAGAGCTTCAATCGTTTTTTGGCTGGCAACCCGAGAGGCAACTTTTACCGGCGTTGTTGCAAGTTCGGCCTTCAGGCGCTCAATACTTGCAGCGGCATCTGCTGCAACATCTGTTTTCATCTGCGCTGTAAAGGCGGCTGCTTTGTCTGAGCTGGCAAGGCGGTCTGCCCATGCTGCATGGGTTGTTGCGCCCCTGGCTCCTGCTGTGCGCCATGGGTCAAGTACCTCAGCTGGAATGTCAAACGGTGCATGATGCCAGCCAAGGGCTGCGCGCGTGCCTTCGATTTCATCACCGCCAAGAGCTGCGCCATGAATTTTTGATGTTCCTGAGAGCGTTGGTGCGCCTTGTCCAATGACTGTTTTGCAACAGATAAGGGTAGGCGCGCTATCATCTGCCTTAGCAGCGGTAAGGGCTGCATCAATAGCGGCCATATCATGGCCATCGCATGACAAAACCTGCCAGCCATAGGCTTCAAACCGGGCTGTTGTATTTTCCGATACAGTGATGGATGTCGGGCCGTCAATTGAGATGCCATTATCATCAAACAGCACGATAAGCTTGCCAAGGCCAAGATGGCCGGCCAGCGAGGCAGCTTCGTGGCTGATACCCTCCATAAGGCAGCCATCGCCAGCAATCGCGTAAGTGTGGTGGTCAACCAATGCATCGCCGTAATGGGCGGCAAGGTGGCGCTCTGCCATTGCCATGCCAACGGCATTGGCAATACCCTGACCGAGCGGGCCGGTCGTTGTCTCGATACCGTCTGCATGACCATATTCAGGATGGCCAGCCGTAATCGCACCAAGCTGGCGGAAGTTTTTAATCTG
>DGJU01000078.1:0-9299 GCA_002387605.1 Alphaproteobacteria bacterium UBA4588
ACAACCTGACCTCGTAAAGGTAAGTATTTTAGGACTTATAGCCTTTTTTACAGCTGTATTAAGCGCAACTAAAGCATAGCCGTGTCTGCTGATGATAGGGCTTGTCTGGCGTGATTTCTATTGATGGAAAATGCGGCTGGTTTGGTGCATCGGGAAGGGCTTGTGCTTCAAGGCAGAGGCCAGAAAAAGGCGCGTAACGTTTTCCATCATGTCCGATAAGCCCGTCTTTAATACCGTGTCCTGTATAGAATTGTAGGCCTGGCTGGTCACTCATCACAGTCATGCTAATACCAGAATAATTGCTTGTGAGGGTGGCGCGTTCACGCAGTATATTAGGCGCTTTACTTTTTTCATTACTCCAGCAAAAACAATGATCAATAGGGTTTTCTTCACCTGAAATAAGAGAACCTAAGCTTCGATTATTACGATAATCAAAGGCTGTATTGCTAACACTATAAATGCTGCCTGTAGGGATTTTTTCATCCGTTATTGGCAGGTAATGGCTTGCTTTGATCTGTAGGCTATGATGACGGAAATCATCTGTATCATCGAGACAAAAATAGGGATGGCTCGCAAGATTACAGAAACTTTTCTGGTCCGCTTCAGCTGTTAGGCTAAGGATGAGTTCGGCTGTGTCTGTTACATGATAATGACAGGATAAGCGCATGGGCCCGGGAAATCCTAGATACCCATCAGGCAAGCATAAGGTGAGCCGCACGCTTGCTTTGCTTTGTTCAGCAATAGACCAGACCAAGCGTCCCGTTCCCACTGCGCCGCCATGCAGCGTGTTCAGGTTATTTTCGTTCTTCTCAAAACTGAGCATTTTGCCGTCAAGTGTCGCCATACCGCCGGCAATCCTATTGGCAACAGGACCTGCAATGGCCCCAAAATGACCGGAACACATGTGATAATCTTTAGCGTCCGGAAACCCAAGCACAAGGCTGTAGGGTATATTGGCCAGTCTTAGCTCGCACAAACTTGCCCCGTAGGTAAGGATGCGGGCTTCTAATGTTTTGCTGCGGATTTTAGCTTCATGAAGGCTACTGGATTGATTCATTGAAAACCTCCTATGTCCGGAAACAAGTCTTTATTCTACCAATATGAACAGTTGTTATCGAAACAAAATTTTTCTCACTTGTTGTATAAAAATCTAATATCCAAGCGCCCTAATGCTAATTTAGCAGATTTGTGACAAATTTTTACCATTTAGTTGTTGATTTTATCGGAAATAGGGCGGAGCCTTATGCAGGTGTTTTTTTTCATGAGCTTAGGTGCTTGGTGGGCAACATTTTCCCCATTCTTCGGGCCTTCGCACGAAAGATGTAAGTAGGAGTGTTTTTATGAGTAATGGTCTTGCCCCTCGTCCAGCTAATGAAGAGCGTCGTGTTCAGGCTGTTGTGAAAACAGGTCTTGTCGATTCTCCAAATCCTGATTTTTTCCAAGTTTATTGTGATTTAGCCAGAGATATCACAGGGTTTTCAATGGCTACTTTTAGTCTGTTTGATGGAGAAATGCAGTGCGGAATGGCAGCGACAGGCCGTGATGGCTGGGAGGCTGGTGGAAAGACGGAAAGAACCGAGACAAATCTTTGTTCCTATGTTTTGCTCGAGACAGAGCCATTAATATTTACAGATTCATGGGCCGAACCTGACTGGCAGTGGCTTCCAGTGATAAAAGCTAGAAAAGCGCCACGTGCGTATGCTGGGTTTCCTGTTATTAACAAGGATAATTATGCCTTAGGTACCTTGTGTTTAATGAATATGGAACCAAAAACGTTGTCAAAAGAGCAGATTACGATGATTAAAAAAATCACCCAAAATCTGGCTCACTTGCTTGATATTCAAACTGAGCAGAAAGAAATTACCTCCCATAAAATTCTCGATGCTTTAAAAGCTTTTCAAGCTTGTGATAGTTCTTTGACTATGAATGATTTCAAAACGTTTATTACTTTGTGCAGTGACATGCCTATTGCAGATACGCCCTCTGCAAGTCTTCTTCAATCTAGTCTTGTTTTTAGAGGGGAGAGTGGTGCCTATTCTCTTAGTGCAGATGGTCGAACTTTGCAGGGAGACATGAAACTACAGGCAAAGGTTATGAAAAAATTCAAAATAGAGGGTGATGCGGCTGAAGCACTGCTTAACGAAATGTTAACGGAGGTATCATAAGATGTATGCAAAAGTATATAATTTGAAATTTTCAGGAGTTTCGGAAGCAAAAATTGCTGCTACTTTTTGCTCGGATGCATTCGGCAAAAGAATTGTGTCCTGTAATATGAGATCTCTCAATATATCAATTGGGCAATGTGGTAGCCTTACAATCCAAACAAAATTTGAAGAAAGTAAAGATTTGAAAGCCTTTGAGAGGCACGCAGTTGAGACGTTTGATGATTTACGCAAGACAATGGCCTATCGCGAGAACCATTATTCTGGTGTCTATGTGTTTAATTTTGAAGCTGAAGCTACGGATACATCTCTTGCACTAAAGCACTAGTGCCGCTCTTTTTTAGCGCCCGATAGGGGGCGATAACACACTGTTAAATTTTTGTTGACGTTCTTTTTCGCTTCTGTCCAAACTACGGCAGTTGGGTTTGTAATAGATTTCGTTAGGGATATGTTATGGATGAGCTGATGGCCTCACAAACAGTGAAGCGGAGAAGTGGTGGACGGCTGGCGCGCCAGCAGGAACGCTCAAGACCTCTTGCTGCAGATGTAAAGCCCGTAAGGCCTGGCCTCATTGGCGGGCGCTACCAACCGCTAGCGCCGGAACAAGTAGCAGCGATTAGCGATACTGTTTTTCAAATTCTTGAAGAAATTGGCCTATCTCAGGCGCCGCAATCCGGTATTGATTATATGGTTACTGCCGGGGCTATCTGCGGTGATGATGGCCGTGTTCGCTTTCCACGTGCTCTGGTTGAAGATACAATCGCTACAGCGGCCCGCAATCTAACCCTTCATGCCCAAGACCCGGAGCATGACCTGTTATTATCAGGCGCGCGGGTGCATTTTGGCACAGCAGGTGCTGCGGTTCATGTTGTTGATATTGATAATCACAGCTACCGCGAAAGTCATCTTAAAGACATTTATGATGCGGCACGTATTGTCCAGAATATGGATAATATTCATTTTTTTCAGAGGCCCATGGTAGCGCGCGATATACCAGACCCTGCTGATCTTGATTTGAATACGCTTTATGCTTGTATCAAGGGTACAACAAAACATGTTGGTACCAGTTTTACCGAAGCTCCTTTTATGGGTGCTGCTATTCGTATGCTTCATGATGTGGCAGGCGGCGAAGATAAATGGCGGGCGCGCCCTTTTGTGTCTAACTCTAACTGTTTTGTTGTGCCGCCTTTGCGGTTTGCCACTGAAAGCTGTCTGGTTATGGAAGAGGCGGTAAAGGCAGGTATGCCAGTCTTATTGCTGTCAGCAGGGCAGGCAGGAGCAACAGCACCAGCGAGTATTGCAGGCGCTGTTGCACAAGCAGTTGCCGAAGTGCTTGCAGGTCTTGTCTATGTGAATGCCATGGTGCCGGGCTATCCAGCTATTTTAGGGACATGGCCGTTTGTCTCTGATTTGCGGACTGGCGCAATGACTGGCGGTTCTGGCGAGCAAGGTTTGTTAACAAGTGCCTGTGCACAGATGATCCGGCATTTTGACTTACCCGGCGGCGCTGCGTCCGGCATGGCAGATGCAAAGATGCCGGATGCACAATCAGGGTATGAGAAGGGCAGTACAGCTGTCATGGCGGGGCTATCAGGGCTTAATATGGTCTATGAAGCTGCTGGTATGCATGCCTCACTTCTCGGCTTCTGTCTTGAAAGTTTAGTGATTGATAATGATATGCTGGGCCAATGTTTGCGCTGCGTGCGCGGGATTGAAGTGACTGAAAATACGCTTGGCTTTGAGGTCATGAAAGATGTCTGTCTTGATGGGCCGGGGCATTATTTAGGCCATCAGCAAACCTTAAGCCTGATGCAGACAGAATATATCTACCCCGCTGTCAGTGACCGTTCTAGCCCCAAGGAATGGGAGGAAATCGGCAAACCTATTCTCACAGATGTTGCACAGAAGAGAGTGACTGAGATTTTGGAAAAATATCATCCCGGCCATATCTCCCCATCTCTGGATGCTGAGCTGCGAAGTCGCTATAGAATTTTACTGGATGAAATCTAATCCGGCCCAAAGGGTGTTTTGATGCTTTCTCTTTCGGGTTAGACAGGCTATATCCTTACCTATAGTTTACCCAAACCTAACCCATTGGGGGGGATGATATCATGAGTGAAACACTTGGTCTTTTTCTGGTAATCGGCTTTCCGCTGTTTCTTGTGATTGGCATCTGGGCTTTTGGTCGGTTTTCTCCAGAACCCAAATAGCTATTTCAGCGTATCATCTGCCGGCGCTAGGTGACTGGCAGCAGAAAACGCTAATAACACACATTTATGCCGGTTTTTAATCGCTCTTACGGGGGATAGTGCATCTGCACCCTGAACAGGTGTATTTGTTCCGGGCTCTCTCAGCCAGTCAGCGATATCTGAGCCGGTGCTTATGAGATCATCGCAAGTCTTATCAAGTGCGATAGACGCCAGCAGGCCAGCCCCTGCCTCGCATAAGGCGCATCCCTTTACCGCAACAAAGACGTCTGTAATTACCACGCCAGATAGGGCCACGGACAGCGTAACACGGTCTCCGCAGACAGGATTATTAAGAGTGGCTGTTAAATCAACATGCGATAGCGGGGTTGATGCGCGCGCTATCTTTGCAAGAGCCAGAAGCTTATCTTGATAAAGAGTATCCATGAAACCCCTATCACTATCCGTTATGTGTCAGGATGAGGGGGCTTTTATGCGCCTGTTAGCAGAAGATAAAGCGCTGCAACGGCTACAATATAAGTCAGAATAACGGTCCAGTGGATAGAATGATATTCATTCTCTTCTGGAACGCCGGCTGGACGGTTTGTTGTATTTGCTGCCATTATATTCCCCGAAATTGTCGACGCATTAACATGCATCCTACGTCTACAGTCATACAAAACAAGCAGGCATCATGCAAGTCTCGTGCTGATGCCTGCTTATGTGTTTTATGTAATTTTCTTCACACCGATGATTTTTGCCACAATCAGCGACAAGAATACCGCACCAAATGAGAAGAGGGCCCCCATCTTTGCTGCGTCCTGAACCTCGCCCGGGCCAAAGGCAACAGCCGAGATAAAGAGCGATACCGTAAAGCCAATCGCAGCCACAAAACCAATGATAACAAGGTCAATGAGGCGCATGCTTTGCGGCAGGCCAAGTCGCAGGATAACCACAGCGATAAAGCCAAACAGGAAAATACCAAGCGGTTTACCAATGATAAGACCACCCAAGACAAGCCATGTTGCCTCACCTATCGATGAGAAGACAACGCCGGCATTGGCAAAGCCAAACAGCATAAGGATAACTTCCACAGGCGCTTTGAGCGTATGTTCTGCTTGATTGAGCATATCACCATCATGGACCTCATCATTGCCAAACAGGCTAAAGGCTGTGTCAGCATGAGGCAGGGCAGGCACAATGGGTAGCAGGCCAAGGGCTGGGTGAATGCCGGCTTCTTGGAACCCATACCAGCTTGCACAAGCAGCAATAATGTAAGGAAGTAGACCAAAGCGCGCCCGCACAGTTGATGATACAGGACGTGATTCATGGCCCTTATCAAGTATACGGGGGAGCTTGTTAAACAGAAACCAGACGCTAATCCCTGCACCAGCAGAGAGCAGGAGCCATTCCAGATTGAGGTCGCCTTGCGGATAGAAGACAGCAAGAATAATCAGGCCTGCGGCATCATCAGCAATCGCAAGCAGTAGCAGAAACCCGACAGCAGGGTGCTTGGCACCAAAAATAATCCGGCCAACAAGGTATGAAAACGCAATATCTGTTGCTGTTGGAATGGCCCAGCCATTAGACAGAAGCGCAAATTTACCAACCATGGCAGCGCCGAGAAGGTAGACTGTAATAGGGCCAAACATACCGCCAGCTGTTGCAATCAGGGGGGTGAGGGCCTTTTTACCGCGAAGACTACCAGACTTCAGCGCCAAAGCTTCCCAGACTTCCTTGCCCGCAATAGCAAAAAACAGCGCCATTAACACATCATTGATTAAATAATGAAGGGTAAGCGTTCTGTGACCGTCATGCAGATGACCAACCGGAAAATGTTCAATCAGCACCATATCAACAATATGATGATAACTAGCATAATCTATATTGGCCCATGCAAGCGCACCAAAGGCACCAACAACAAGTAAAATAGAGTATTCTTCGATAAATGACCAAAGAGAATTTTTTGAGGATGACATATGTTTCGTCCCTGACTTCCCAGATATAAGTTTCACTACTAGATAACACTTTAGAAACGTTTACTATTCCCAAAATCTTAAATTGTGGGCATTTTTACAGCATGATATCTGATAAATCAATTTTTGCAGTGCAAAAAACTAAACAAGCTATTTTTTTAGGCTCCGATATTTTCAGAGGGTCTGTCTATGGTAAAGGTCATCCGTTAAACATTGCTCGTGTTTGGCCTGTAATAGATATTTGCCGCGCGTTTGGCTGGCTAGATGATAGTTGTTTTGAAACTGTAGCGCCGGCGAGTGCCTCAGAATTGCAGCTGTTTCATTCTGCTGACTATGTTGCCGCGCTGCAAGACGCACAAACACATCAGGCGCTTGATGAAAGCCGCCGTCAGCGTCACCGCATTGGTATGGATAATAACCCTATTTTTCCGCAAGTCTATGACCGTCCCGCAACCGCAGCAGCAGCAAGTATGCGCGGTGCACGGTATTTGCTTGAAGGCCGCTATTCAACGGTATTTAACCCGTCTGGCGGCACCCATCACGGTATGCCAGATAAAGCAAATGGGTTCTGTTTTGTAAATGACCCGGCGCTGGCGCTGCTCACCCTTGCTGAGCGGCCAGATGTTAAGATTGCCTATCTTGATATTGACGCCCATCATCCAGATGGGGTTCAGGATACGCTCTCATCACATCCGCGCATTAAATTATGGTCTGTGCACGAAGAAAATAGATGGCCGCGTACCGGACAGCCCGGCGATAATGGCGGCGGTCAGGCGCGAAACTTTACGTTGCCACGCGGCGCTGATGATGATGCTTTTCTGACTGTCATGACGCACCATATTCTGCCTGAAATAGAAGCGTTTGCGCCTGACTATCTGGTTCTTCAGGCGGGATGTGATGGGCTGAGTGATGATCCTCAATCTGGTTTGATGTTCACGACCACGGGCTATTGGCGCAGTATCGAAATGTGCCTTGCCTTAGCTATTCCGACCATGATTTTGGGCGGCGGCGGCTATAACCCGTTTACAACAGCTCGTGCATGGTCTGGTGTTTGGGGGCTTATTGCCGGTCACTCGCCCTATAAAGCTGATGCCCCTCACAGCGTTCAAGACATATTGACCTCTCTTGAATGGTCACATAGGCTTGCTCGATCCCGCCCCGATAGGTGGGTAACCCGTCTTTATGATTAGGCGTTGCTATGCATGCCATCCGATATCTAAGGCTGTTGGCTCTTTTAGGGGCTCTGTTCTTTTCCGGCCCTGCTGCAGGTGAGGGGATTGCGTTTTCCCGCGGCACTGTTCAGCTTGTCCCGCCCGGTAAGGTGCCGCTCAGTTTTAAGGTTGAATTTGCCATAACACCAGCAGAACGCCGGCAAGGGCTTATGTATCGTGCGTCCCTTGATGAGAAGGCAGGCATGTTATTTGTGTTTAATGAGAGCGCGTTACGTCATTTCTGGATGAAAAACACACCGCTATCACTGGATATTCTGTTTTTCACCAAAGAACAGAGGCTGGTTCATATTGTCCCGAACGCAGAGCCTAATAATGACAAAGTAATTTCATCATTCGCACCAGTCCAATATGTTCTGGAATTGGAAGCAGGGTCAGTCAGCCGTTTTGGGCTTGAACTTGGCACAGCGCTTGTCCTTCCTGCAGGCTCTCTTATTGAATGAAATCCTCTTATTATTCGGCAGCTAATGAGAAGAGGGGGGTATAAAGTTACTTTTTATGCAACTTTAGGCTTGAAAATAGGGCAGATGACAGTGTAGAGATTGCGCAGTCGGAGTGTAGCGCAGCCTGGTAGCGCATCTGTTTTGGGAACAGAGGGTCGGGAGTTCGAATCTCTCCACTCCGACCATTCCTCTCCCAAACCCTTAATCATCAAGCTTTTCTAGCCTTATCTGCTGCATCCTGCCGGTTGCTGGCTATCGCGGCGTGATAGGGTGTTATCTGTTATGCGCGCCTGTGCAAAGCACGGCCATAATAAAGCCTGCGACAGTCTTAATAGCTCACTAGCCAAATACAGCTCTTAACTTTTTCACAGTGGCGCGATATAAAGACATCAATCATCGCTTTCGCAAGAGGCGATTGGCAGTATTTCAGGGAATAATGGTAATGAGCAAAGCACGTATTTATCAGCCAGCAAAAACAGCCATGCAGTCTGGCCGTAATAAAATGAAAAAGTGGGTTCTTGATTTTGCCCGCTCATCGCGTGTTGGGCCTGAGCCGCTTATGGGGTGGCAGTCATCAGCTGATACAATGCGTCAGGTTAAGCTGTATTTTGATAGCGCCGATGATGCTGTTGCTTATGCTGAAAAGCACGCTCTGGATTATGTTGTTAATACGCCGCAAAAGCGGTCGCCAAAACCTAAGGCCTACGCCGATAATTTCGCGTATGACAGATCTGGGTCCTGGACACACTAGCCCACGATAACAGGCGGCAAGGCCAGCAACACTAAACTTGAATTTACAGACGTTTTTATTTCCTGTAAAAGCCAACGCAACGGTTCCGTAGCTCAACTGGANNTGGATAGAGCAGCTGACTTCTAATCAGCAGGTTGGGGGTTCGAGTCCTCCCGGAATCGCCATTTTCTTTCCCCTATATTTGATATGTGCTGATTTGGGTTAGCTGATATGGCGTGGCGCTCTGAAAGAGTTTCAAACACCCTTTAAAAAAGTCGCCAGTTAAAACATTACAGCTAAAAAAAGCCCCACCGAAGGTAGGGCTTTCCTGAGATTAAATCTCTGCAACCACTGTTGCTAACGAAATGTCTCTGTGCTGAAGGAGCAGACTCATTAATCTCTAAGGCTTTTGTTGCAATAATCGCGCCAGATACGCCTCATCACTCCTAAAACTGCCTTATTTGGCCCCAAAACGCTGTTCAGCGCGCCGCCTGACACCCCGTCTTACCCGCTGCCTTGTTTCAAAAGGTTAATCAGACCACTCTTGCCAATGCGATTGCCGCAGGAGAGAGC
>DGJU01000078.1:9356-10048 GCA_002387605.1 Alphaproteobacteria bacterium UBA4588
AGAATTTCGTACCCTTAGTTTTCGTGCCTTCGTATTATTGTTTATCTGCTTTGGATTGTTGGTTTCTATTCTCTGTTTCTGTTTCTGGGGCTGGCTGTCAGATGGTGGTGGTGAATCAAATAGCGCAGTTCTAAGAAATATTAGTTTTATGGTCGCAGGCATTATTGGCCTGACGCTTGCGGGATGGCGAAGCCTCATAGCCCAAAAACAAGCTGAGACATCAGAGAAAGGCTTGCAGAATGACCGTTATCAAAAGGGAGCAGAGATGCTGGGCAATGAGACGTGCTCAACCCGTCTTGGCGGCATCTATGCCTTAGAGCGCTTAGCACGGGATCATCCCAAAACATATCATGAACAGATTATGGAATTGCTTTCCTCATTTGCTAGGCATCCGACTACTGATACAGCAATAGAGATTGAATACTATAACAAAGCCACTAGTAAGAAGACTTACTACGTAAGACCAGATGTTTATGAAGTTGTTTCGGCGATTGTGCGTGACAAAGTAGCACCAATCAAGAATGAAAATGGAAGTGGAAAAAATTCTGGAATTCATCAAACAAACCTTTCTGTGAGATACTTAAAGAAAGGAGGTCTCCCTTACATCAATCTCACTAACGTGAAATTAACTGGGGCAGATCTCAGCGATTCATATCTCAGCAATGTAGATTTCAGCGGTGCAGAGCTCATCG
>DGJU01000034.1:0-14391 GCA_002387605.1 Alphaproteobacteria bacterium UBA4588
TCGTCCACCCAAGTTTTCCTCTAATTCAACGCAAGTATAACACCCAGTATAACAAATGTGCCTGTTGACACTGATTAGTGATTGTCTAACCTGTTGATATTGCTCAAGGGGAACTTGAGTTGACGCAGGGCATAGGTAACAGCAGCTTCCCGAGCGCGCCATTTCTCCATGAAAAATTTAACAAATTCTGCGCTCAGTTATGGGGCTATCGCAACGCTGGCCAGCCTACCTGCATTATGCTTTGCCGTCATATTTAAGATGTGGCATTGGTGGTGGATGCCGATCCATTAGATTAGTCTGCCATAGCATAGGCTTCATTGAAGGCTTGTCACATAGCCTAATGGGGCCGTTGGGGACTGCATGGAACTCCTAAGGCTTTTTTATTTACCTAAACGATAGAACTATTTTATAGTTTTGCTATGAAGCAATGAGGGATAATTAGTTATGAGCCATATAATTGATACACATAACTTAAGAAGCCAAATCACAGAAGAAGAATGGAAGCTAAGATTAGATTTAGCAGCAACTTACAGGCTTATTGCTCTTTATGGCTGGGATGATTTAATTTTCACTCATGTATCATTAAGAATACCAGGTCCAGAACATCACTTTCTGATCAACCCCTTTGGACTGATGTTTGATGAAATCACCGCTTCAAGTTTGGTAAAAATTGACCTAAATGGTGATGCGGTAATTGAGACCCCTTATGAAGTAAATCCTGCAGGATTTACCATTCACAGTGCTATTCACTCTGCCAGAGATGATGCACAATGCGTCCTTCATTTACATACTAATGATGGTATTGCGGTATCCATTCAAAAAGATGGATTACTGCCGATTAGTCAAAACTCTATGTTAGTGAATCCTCACATTGCATACCATGATTATGAGGGCCTAGCCTTAGACCATAGTGAAAGAGAGAGATTAATAGCTGATATAGGCGATAAAAATCTTTTGATACTCAGAAATCATGGAACGTTATCAGTAGGTCAAACATGTGGCATAGCATTTATGGGCATATATTCTCTTGAGAGAGCTTGCACTGCTCAAGTAAGAGCGCAGGCTGCTGGAAATATAAATTTTCCTTCCAAAGAAGCAATCAAGACGACGCAAGAGCAATCTACGAGAATGTTCGATTTAGGCAGAGACAGGTTGGCATGGCCTGCATTGCTGAGAAAACTGGACAGAGAGTCACCCGATTATAAGAACTAACAGCAACGCACCACCAGAGAACTATATTCATAGGCGGGTACATTCTGCATTTGGGCATGGTGTAACCCGCCGTTGGTGGCCAACTTGTCTGGGTTATGGTGACTGAAAATCAGACCCTTACCACCTGAATCGCTAGACAAAAGTTAGACAACTGCTCTAATCTATCAATTAGACAGAACTGCTTTCACTATGTGTGGATATTTTGTTTTCCGGCAGGTTCTGAGGCGAGGCCTAAATATGAATAAAGACGTTATCGTTAATATTTTGGGCGAACTTAAAATTTCGCCGCAAAAAAATACGCTGCTAGGCACATTTCTTGATACGTTAAATGATAGTCAAAACGATGCTGATAGTGAGGCGGGAGACCCCCCGTCATCGGTTGATAAAGATGCCCAAAAACGAGTGTTTGATAGACTAAAGCGGTTACAGAAAATAGCCCTATCTATGCCGATTCTCAAACTTGGTGCTGAAGCAACGACGATAAATGAAGTTAACCAGGCCAAGGTGCAAGGAATTGAACGCTTAATTGATTTGCCTGATAATGTTATCACTGCGTTAAATTCTCTGGGTGAGAGAGTTTCGATATCATTACAGAATATTAATGAATTAAAGTCTCTGGATATTGATGAACTTGTTCAAAAATTTAAGCTATCAAGCGCACCTCGTGGAATTGAGGTTAGCATTCTAGCACTCATCATCTCAGTGTCTATTACTATACTTTCCTTTGTGGCTTTTAAAGCAAAAGACCTTCTTCACTCACAAGAAGCATATTGGGTGTTTTTTATTGGAGGTATGATAAGCTTCATATCCTTTAATGCAGTAGTGGTTAACCTGACAAAACTTATTCGTTATAAAAGCAATAAAGAAAAGATTTTTAAAGAAGCAGGTCAACGATATATTGAAACGCTTGAGCAAAAACACAGCGAATTAAAACAAAGAACTGAACAGGAAGCCTTTCATCTACAACAGCGAGAATATTCTAAAGCTAGTAGAATAAAAACTTCTGAATATGCTGAAGAGCAAGCATCAATATTAACTGAACTTAATTCATCATTTCCTAATGCCGCGAGTTAAGCAAAAAGGGCTTGTCCTGTTTTGACCACCGCGATGGACATTGTCTTGATATGATAGATATGACCTGATTTTATTGATGGCATGAAGACCAACTTCGGATGATAAGATGAGACAAGAAAACAGCGCTATCCTAGCCTTTGATCAGGGCACAACTAGTTCACGCGCCATTTTATTTTCCGCAGATGGGTCTATGCTTGGTGTAAGTCAGAGAGAATTTGAGCAAATTTTTCCGGCTGATGGCTTGGTTGAGCATCGCGCCTCAGATATTTGGCAGTCGGTGTTACAAGTCGGCCGTGAGATGGTCGCAAAAGCAGCATCACTTGGCCTGACAATTACGGCGGCCGGTATCGCCAACCAGCGAGAAACCACTTTGATCTGGGACCGTAAGACAGGAGACGTTGTTTACAACGCTATTGTCTGGCAAGATCGGCGAACATCAACACACTGTAAAACACTCTCTGATGAAGGCCACCTGCAAAACGTTAGACAGGCTACTGGCCTGGTTCTTGACCCTTATTTCAGTGCCACTAAAATCGCTTGGATTTTGGATAATGTGGATGGCTTGCGCCCACGGGCTGAAAGAGGCGAATTATGCTTTGGCACCGTAGATAGTTTCCTTATCTGGCAAATGACGGGCGGGGTAAGGCATGTTACAGATGCAACAAATGCGAGCCGCACAAGCTTGTATAATATCCGCAACGGAATGTGGGATGCAGACTTATGCCATCTATTTGATGTTCCGATGGCAATGCTGGCAGAAGTACAGGATAGTGCTGGATATTTTGGTGATTGCAGGGCTGACGTTTTTGGACAGGCCTTCCCCATTTGCGGGGTCGCAGGTGACCAACATGCCGCTACAATTGGACAGGCATGCTTCACAAAAGGCTCGATTAAATCAACTTATGGAACAGGCTGTTTCATGCTGGCAAACACAGCTCAGGACTGCCTGCTATCAGAAAACAACCTACTATCCACCATCGCCTATCAAATCAATGGTCAGGTCACATATGGGCTAGAGGGATCAATTTTCATTTCGGGTGCAGTGATTCAATGGCTACGTGATGGGATAGGCCTTCTGTCGACAGCCGCACAAAGTGAAGCTCTGGCAGCATCCCTCTGCGATAATGATGGGGTTTATATGGTGCCTGCACTAACGGGGTTAGGGGCGCCGCACTGGTCACCGTCTGCCAGAGGAGCTATCTATGGCCTTACACGAGATACAGGACCTGCACATTTTGCCAGAGCCGCGCTAGAATCAGTTGCGTTCCAGACCTATGATCTGATTGAAGCGATGCGGGCAGATGGGATTGCGCCCAGTGGCCTGAAGGTTGACGGAGGCATGGCAGATAATAATTTCTTGATGCAATTCATGGCCGATATTCTCGAGCTACAGGTCGACCGGCCAGCACTTACCGAAACCACGGCGTTGGGCGCTGCTATACTGGCCATGCTTGGAAGTGGGCAGACCACGACACTTGAGCAAACAGCAAGCCTCTGGAAGTTGGAAACATCCTTTCAGCCGCATCTAGACCGCTCAAAACGGGAGACACTTTTAGCAGGCTGGCAAACAGCGATTAAGCGCACATTACTTGACTGCTGTTAAGTCAGGCGGCGTCATGCTAACTGCTTGGCCTGTTCTGGCTGATTCCTGCGCTGCCAACCCCATCTGGACTGCCCATCTCATAGGCGAAAGCTTGTTATTTTTTGGTGACGTAAGACGCCTATTAATAGGCCGCATCTACCATGAATTCCACTTTCAACACATCTCTTGCAAGCTTGGCCTGGCCGCAGGCTCTTGCAGGTGCGTGACCTGCTGGTACCCATTCATTCCAAACTTCATTTAATCCCTGAAAATCGCTCATATCAGCAAGCCAGATTGTTACCCGCAACATCTGCTCTTTAGACGAGCCTGCCTGTGCAAGAAGTGTTTCAACCTTTTGCAAGCACCCGCGCACCTGTTCTTGGATTGTCTCACCCTCTGATACCTGCCCTGTTAGATAGACAACACCATTATGTTTCACAATTTTAGAAGACCGCTCTCCTGTGTGAATACGTTCAATCATGATAATAGCTCCTTAAAAGAGAGGATATTTTTTGTGATATGTTAGACCAGATAAGTGGATAGGTGACTACCGGATAAATGTCTTCACATAATCAGCGCCGAGACCAACCTCTTCAAAATGAGCGCGGCACATGTCGATTTTGGTAAAGACATCCTCATACCCTAAATGTTTACCGTACGGGTCAACATAGTTCATGGTGCCATTAACCTGAAAATAGGTGATCATTTCATCGACATCGTCTGGCACGACAAGGGTATGAGTTTCGCCCGGCGGCTCAAAAACATATGATCCTTCGCGTGCTTCCCAATCATGTTCTAGGTAATGCCAGCGACCTTTTAGCACAAAACCATGCACGGCATTTGGGTGGCGATGCCGCGATAATACGCCTGATTTTGTTACCTTCAGCAAATTCATCCAATAGCCTTGGCTGACATTCAGGCAGAGCGGCCGGAAAAAGACGTGCTCTGTCTGTTGTACCCACATGCGCTGGTCGCCTTCTGATAAGGCGTCCGTCACAACAATTTCAGGTAAGGCGTCTGCCGGCATAGGATGCTGGTAGGGCATTTTTGCATTCATGTCTTCGCTTACAAGTGGCATCACTTTTGTCCTTTTTTAAGATATTAAACGATGGCATAGCCGCCATCTACATTCAGAATTGTGCCGGTGATAAAGCCGGCGCCGGCGCCGGCGAGAAATAATGCTGGCTCGACCAGATCTTCTGGGGCTCCCCAGCGTTTTAGCGGTGTGCGGGCAAGGATGGCGTCATTACGTGCCGGGTCATCGCGCAAGCCCTTGGTAAGCGGCGTTGCAATCCAGCCCGGCGCTAGCGCATTCACCCGAATTGCGTCCAAGGCATAAGCAATTGCCAAGGATTTGGTTAATTGTGCAACACCACCTTTGGATGATGAATAGGCTGGAACATTGCCGCCCCCGAAATAACTCAGCATCGATGCGATATTGATAATACTGCCATTACGCTTAGCAAGAGCCGCCCGCGCGGCTGTGCAAATACGCATTGTACCATTCAGATTGATATCAATAACTTGGGCAAAAATATCTGGATCAAATTCATCTTCGCGGCGAATAATGCCTGCAGCATTTACCACAACATCAAGTTCTGGCAGCTCAGATACCAAAGCGGCAACTGCCGGACCATCCGTGACATCTAGGCGCGCAAAACGGATGCTGGGCGTGCTGTGAGGTAGCGGGCCAAGACCGGCAGCGATAACATTATACCCTGCTGCGGCAAACCCTTGGGCCAGCGCCAAACCAATACCGCTGGTACCACCACTAATAAGAGCATTGCGCGCGTCAGGTGATGCATCATTCATTACTTGCATTTCTTTCATTTTTGTCCATAATGTGGACAACTGGTAATAATATGGACATATTATGAATCTGTCAGCTATTTTGTCAACTATTATTCAAACAGGTATTCACAATACAGAACGGAGGTTGCTGTGACTAAAATTGTCCCCGGCACGCAAAGTTTTTCGCGCAGTATTGCTGTTCTTCAGGCAATTTCAGATTGTAGCGCGCCCCCGACAGCCGCTGATCTGCTGGTTGACTGCGGCCTATCTCGGCCAACACTTTTTCGTATTCTGGCAAGTCTGGAGGCTGAGGGGTTAGCGAGGAAAACCAATCAGGGGTGCTACCTTCCCGGTATAAGGCTGGTTGGGCTAGCGCGCCGCGCCCTTGAAGACATAGATATCCGCAGCCTTGCACGACCGGAGCTGGAGAGTTTGCGAGACCGGACAGGTGAGACTGTTCACCTTGCCATACGAAGCGGCGATGAAATGGTTTATATTGATAAAATAGAGAGCCTTAAGGTTGTACGCATGGCCTCTAGCGTAGGCGCTAGAGTGGCGTTGCATTCTACCAGTGTCGGCAAATCATTCCTATCGGCTCTTCCGGCAGCAGAATTTGATGCCGTGATGGCGAGGCTGGACTTAAATAAGCTTACTGACCAGACAACCACCACCCCTCAAGCGCTCATAGAGCAGGCCGAAAAATATCGTCATTTGGGATATATCAATGATGATCAGGAAAATGAGACAGGCATTTCGTGCTTTGGTGCGGCCATCCTCAATGAACAGCTTAAGCCTATCGCAGCGGTGAGCATTTCTGTGCCTGTATTCAGAGTAAGGGCCGAGCGCAGTTTTTACACAAATCCCTTGCAGGAGTGCGTTACGAATATCTCGCGCGCTGCAGGAGCGCATGTTACATGATGGGTTTTTTTAACGGCTGGTCTTTTAGTTATCATGAAAGAATTCATGAACTGGTGTAGGGCTATATTATCTTATGTTGTTTATTTTGCGACTTCGCCCTCCTGCCAGTAGAAGTTTTTTATGACACTCACATCTCCCCGGCTCTTCCTACGCCCCCAGAATGGTATCTTCCTTGCCTTTGGTATTTATGCCCTTAGTGTTGGGGCTATCTTCCCACGACTTGGTGATATGCAGCATCAAATGGGGATTGGGGAGGGCATGCTTGGCATGTCTGTTATTGGCGCTGCGCTTGGCGTGCAATTATCACTTTTTTTTGCCAGCCGAATATTGCAGGTGCTGGGATTTCGTCTTGTCATGCTATTGGGCGTGCCCATCATTGGTGGCGCCGAGATGATATCAACATTATCGGCTGGACCACTGATGTTTTTCATTTGCTTGTTTATCGCAGGCCTTGCCATCGGAGTTGTTGAGGTTGCCGTCAATGTCGAGGCCGACCTTATAGAGGGGACACTCAAACGCCGCATCATGAATAGATGTCATGCCTTCTGGAGTTTGGGGTTTTTTGGTGCTGGATTATCAGGCGCCTTGCTTGCCCAATTTTATAGTCCCATATTCTGGCATATGGCTGGGTTTCTTGGCGTTACCAGCGCTATGATAATACTGCTGCTCGCTCATTATCGCCCTGCCACACAGCGGCTAGATGAACAAGCAGATACAGCTATTTTTGCCTATCCAACCAAACCGATATTGATGCTGGTCGCACTGACCTTATCAGCAATGTTGCTAGAGGGCGCAGGCACTGACTGGTCTGTTATCTTCATGCGTGACATTTTTTCAACACCGCCCTTTATAAGCGGGATGGCCTTTGCGCTTGGCGCGTTAAGCCAATTCATTGTGAGGTTTTTTGCTGACCGTTTTGTTGACCAATATGGGCCAGAGAAAATTACCTCTTATTCAGTTATTGCGCTTGGCATAGGGGTTATTCTTGTTACGTTTGCGCCACTTCCCCTTATTGCCCTTGGCGGGTTTGTACTTTTGGGGGCGGGTAATGCGGTGATCTTTCCGCTGGCAATCTCGGCCGCTGCACAGCGCACGGACAGGCCTGCCTCTGTGAATGTCGCTGCCGTCGCCCAACTGTCATTTATTGTCTTTTTACTTGCACCGCCATTCCTTGGCATAATGGCAGAGCAGTTCGGCATTCGCAGCGCTTTCGGGATTTGTTTCCCGCTTGTGATACTAAGCTGGTTTTCGGTAAAATCACTTCGCGCGCCGCAGTAATACCCCAATGATAAGAGCCTGCCTTATCGCACGCTTATTTTTGCCAGCCCGCCGCAGATGTTTTAATAAAGCTTCCATTATTGAGTTCGCGCACAGCGGTACGTAACTCGTCTTGCGTATTCATTACAATCGGGCCATGCCATGCAACAGGCTCGCGCAAAGGGGCGCCAGATATCAATAAAAACCGCACGCCATGGTCACCTGATGTAACCGTAACCTCATCACCGCCGCCAAAAACAACCAATGTTCGATTGCCAGACATATCGCGGATTTTCAGCTCTTCACCGAGAAATTCTTTTTCAACATTCACACCAAACGGGTTTGAGGCATCTTCAAACCGCGCACTACCTTCAAAGATATAAGCAAAGCCCTGACGGCGTGTATCAAAGGGGAATTTTTTGAAACATCGCGGCGGCAAGGTTATATCCAAATATTGTGGGTCAGCAGCAATGCCATCAACAGGCCCGCCATAGCCGCGATAATTGCCGGCAATGACACGGATTTTGCTGTCATCATCATCATGTAATTCGGAAATTTCAGCCGATTTTATATCCTGATACCGCGGCGTTGTCATTTTCTGCGACGATGGCAGGTTAGCCCATAACTGAAACCCATGCATTGCCCCTTGCGTATCACCATGCGGCATTTCCTGATGAATGATACCTGAGCCAGCTGTCATCCATTGAATGTCGCCGCCGCCAAGGGTGCCAACATTACCAAGACTATCAGCGTGATCAACAGTGCCTTTTAGGACATAGGTGATTGTCTCAATGCCGCGATGAGGGTGCCACGGAAACCCATTTTGGTAGAGCTGGGGATCATCATTGCGAAAATCATCCATCATCAAAAAGGGATCAAATGGCGTGGTATCACCAAAGCCAAATACACGATGTAAATGAACGCCAGCACCTTCGGTTGTAGGGCGGGCCTCACTCTGCATTTTAACGGGGCGAATTGACATTATTGTTCTCCAGCTTTTCGCATAACCAGTTATTCTTGGATGTCATAAAGACAGTGATAGCGCATCATAAAGGCTGTCTCATATTAGCTCAGATTTGAGCGGTCATGTGCCGCCATGAAATCAATAGATGGGCCTACCGGGACAATCCTTGTTGGGTTTATTGTCTCATGGCTTGCATAATAATGGTATTTGATATGCTCCATATTGACGCTTGCTGCGACACCTGGCTGTTGGTAAAGGTCGCACAGATATCCTTGTAAATGCGGATAGTCAGCTATTCTGCGAATATTGCACTTGAAATGCCCGACATAAACAGCATCGAACCTGACCAAGGTTGTGAAAAGCCGCCAATCGGCTTCGGTTATGTCACCTCCTATGAGATAACGTTGCGATGAAAGGCGTTCTTCTAGCCAATCAAGTGTTTCAAACAACGGTGTTACAGCTTCCTCATAGGCTTCTTTGGTCGTTGCAAAACCAGCCTTATAAACACCGTTATTCACTGTCCCATAAATTCTATCATTCAGAGCATCGATTTCAGCGCGCAAGGCATCGGGGTAAAAATCACCCGGCTGAGCGCCACTCTCATCAAAGGCAGTGTTAAACATCCGAATGATTTCTGACGACTCGTTCGAAACAATAGTGCCGGTCTGCTTGTCCCACAAAATCGGGACTGTAACCCTGCCAGAATAGTCTGGCTTGGCAGCGGTATAGACTTGGTACAGATACTCAGCCCCATTTACTATATCAGGGATAACGCCGTCTGCCGGCATAAATGTCCAGCCATTTTCAGCCATATAGTGATGCACAACAGAGACCGAAATCATCTCTTCCAATCCTTTGAGGGCGCGGAAGATCATAGTACGATGGGCCCACGGGCAGGCGAGCGAAACATAAAGGTGATAACGCCCCGGCTCAGCTTTAAAGCCGCCATCTCCGGTTGGACCAGCGCTACCATCAGCCGTGACCCAGTTCCTGAAATGAGGCGAGCGCCGCACAAAGCGTCCACCAGTCTCTTTTGTATCGTACCAGCGGTCTACCCAGCGGCCTTCTTGAAGCAATCCCATAACCATCTACCCTTATAAGCCTGTTATTAATTTATCACGGATAAACACCACCTAAGTGCGGCGATGATTATCAAGCGAGTAACTTCCAGCGCCATGAGCAACAAGGAACAAAAATCCTCCTGCTATAGCAACATTCTTCATAAACATAATCATTTCAACCTGATCCTCAAAATTAGCGTGGAAAAGGATAGCCGATACAAGACAAAAGCCTGCAAGAAGGGCTGCAAAAATTCTTGTTTTCCACCCAGCTATAATTGCTAACCCCCCAAAAACCTCAAGCGCAATAGCCAGAGGCAGCATGGCTCCTGGCACGCCCATAGCTTCCATCCAGCCTACTGTATTATCATAGTTGCCAATTTTGTTAAGGCCAGACATGACGAACATGCCGGAGATGAATAACCGCCCAATGGGAGCCGAAAAAGGGATGATGGGGGCAAAAAGATTATCTAGTTTTGACATTGAAACATTTCCTGAAAAAAGATGAGGATATAATGATGAGCCAACAGCTCTCGTTGTTGGCCTCATTTTTTTGGGCTATTTTTTGGCTTTTTCTGCCTGCCGCGCTTCATACACAGCTTTCTTTGCCTGATAATCTTCCTCAGATAAGGCGTGCCATCCAATACAATTTCCTGTTGGGGAGCGGCCACAGCCGCATTTTGGTGCTTCACTCATTATGATATTTCCCTATTTTGATGTTTTTATGGTCGCGTAACGATTGCAAGACTATACATTAATAACTCTAAAGTTATAATATTGTATTTTGTATTTAACTATTACTCTGGAGTTAATAATGACACTCTATGCAAATGGGTTTGAAATGATGCGTGAGGTTGCCCATCATGCGAGCTTTACCAAAGCTGCGATTGCTTTGGGTGTTTCTGGGGCGGCTGTTAGCAGACAAGTCAAAACATTAGAAGAGCGCCTTGGACTGGTTCTATTTCATAGAACAACCCGCACAGTTGTTGTAACTGAAGCTGGCAAGCAGCTTATTGATACACTTAATAGGGGGGATGATGAGGTATCTCATCTTCTTGAGCAGCTAGCAGAAGGTCAGGAGCGGCCCTCGGGGCGATTAAAGATTAATGCACCAATGGCTTTTGGCGAGAGGTTTCTGATTGGACCAATAGCAGATTATGCTCGATTATACCCTGATGTAATCGTTGACGCCGAATTTAACGATAAGCGCGTTCACCTCATTGAGGAAGGCTATGACCTTGTTATCCGGATTGGCGCATTGGAAGATTCAGGTTTGATTGCAAAACGCCTCTGCGATTTCCCGTTATACTTATGTGCAAGCCCGTCTTTTATAGAGCGATATGGCATGCCAAACTCGCCTGATGATCTGCGCACACTGCCAGCGGTTATCTATACAAATTTGGCATCAGGCTCTGTCTTTAACTACCGTTCTGAAGACGCAAAGCACGGTTCTATAAATCTAAAAGCCGCTATTTATGCCAACAGCACCGGCATGTTAATGGAGAGCGCCGTCCAAGGTATTGGATTTGCCCAATTACCTTACTTTGTGTGTCGCCAACACCTTGAGGATGGCAGGTTAATAAAGCTGCTACCAGAGTATGAATCCATGCCCGAAAGGAGCATTTATGCCATCTACCCAGATAAAAGGTTTCTGCCTCTTAAGGTGCGAAAATTCATTGATATGCTATCCGATCGTCTCGGCAAAGATATGGATATTTCTGCGCCCACCACCCCATAAAGCTAGCGGTTATGGCTACCCGATAATATGATAGTTTTTCATAGCCGGTTATTTGACGCTACCCTTGCAAGCGATAGTGTGGTCAAACTCAGTAACCCTGCAAGACGAGCGATAGCTTTTGAAAGAAGACGGCACAGATGCGTGAGCTATTCCAACTATGGTCTGCCAGCTTAACAGACAAGCAGATTGACGATATTATCCATACCGCTACTTGCCAGCCAGAGCAGGGAGCTACTATCTTTGCCTCTTCTGAAATAGTCGCAGAAACACGGGTTAGCACAATCCGCTGGCTAACAGAACAATGGGTGCAGAATTTGCTATGGCATTATGTCAGAAAGGCAAATAATGACTCGTTCGCTATAGATGTCGACAATAAAGCCGAAATGCAATTCACAGAATATTATGCTGAACAGGGCGGTCATTATGATTGGCATCAGGATGTTCACTGGAATGGCCAGGCAGACACTGACAGAAAACTCTCTGTTACAGTACAGCTCAGCGATACATCAGAATATGAAGGCGGTGATTTTGAATTTGATGAAGTGAAAACAACTGCCGACTTTAGATCAAAAGGAACTATTATAGTCTTTCCCTCTTACCTGCGCCACCGCGTTCTGCCCGTAACATCAGGCACAAGACGCTCACTTGTTGCATGGTTTGTTGGGCCACGATGGAAATAGCGCAACATTCTGTGCTGTTTGTTGGAGATTCGCCCAATGATGAAACGATGTTTGGTTATTTCACCTATTCAGTTGGCGTTGCCAATATCCAAGAAAGCTTGGCTTGTGAATTTCAGCGACCTACTTTTGTTACTAAACATAAGGGCGGAAAAGGGTTCACAGAAGTTGTTAACTATCTTCTTCAAACCAAAGCCTCCCCTCATCATGAAGAGGTCTCAAAATGACACCTGATGTAAAAGATATTTTCGATGTTTTTATTATAGGCGGCGGCATAAATGGCGTAGGCACGGCGCGTGATGCTGCGGGGCGTGGCTATTCAGTTTGTTTGTGTGAGGCCAATGACCTTGGGTCAGGAACATCATCCGCATCCTCAAAATTGATCCATGGCGGTTTACGCTATCTAGAACATTACGAGTTTGGTCTTGTCAGAAAAGCGCTCGAGGAGCGTGAAGTATTAATGACAATAGCGCCACATATCATCAGCCCCATGCGCTTCATTCTACCCCATAGTAAAGCCCTTCGTTCTTGGTGGCTGCTGAGGGCCGGTCTTTTTTTATATGACCATCTTGCGCGTCGCAAACATCTTGCTGGCACACGAAGCGTAAATCTAAATAAAGACCCTTCTGGAAACCCGCTAAAACCTGAATTCAAAAGAGGCTTTGAGTATTCAGATTGTTGGGTAGATGATGCACGTCTTGTTGTTTTAAATGCTATGGATGCCGCACAAAAGGGCGCGCAGATTAGCGTGCGAAACAAAGTAATAAAGGCGCAGCGTCACAATGGTGTCTGGGCTATTACGTCCAACGATATCACGACAGGCAAAAATACGACAACCTACGCAAAGGTTTTAGTGAACGCTTCTGGGCCTTGGGTAGATGAAGTCCTTGATTTAGCCTTGAGCTATGGACAGAAACAAAATGTGCGTCAGGTAAGGGGAAGCCATATTGTTGTAAAGACACTTTTCGACCACGGAAAATCATATATTTTTCAGAATTCAGATGGCCGCATAATGTTTGCAATTCCTTATGAGGATGATTTTACCCTCATTGGTACAACAGACATAGACCATGGCAATAATCTTAACGAAATTAAGATATCGGATAAAGAAGCTGACTATATTTGCCAATATGCTAGTGAGTATTTTGAAAAACCAATAACAGCCGATGATATCGTGTGGTCATATTCAGGTGTTCGCCCGCTTTATGATGATGGTGCGAGTGAAGCTCAGGAAGCAACCCGTGACTATATGATAGAGACAGAAACAGGAGAGCAGTCTCTGTTAATAAATATCTTCGGAGGTAAGATTACAACTTATCGAAAATTATCCGAGAGCATTGTTGAAAAGGTTGAGGCATTTTTAGGGAAAAGAAAAAATGCTTGGACACATCAAGCTCCTTTGCCTGGCGGTGATCTTGGTTACAAAAACATCTATCACTTCACTCATGCCATGCAGGCCGAATTTCCGTTTTTAGAACAGAAATATATAGAACGATTAGCGCGGCTCTACGGAACTAATATCAAAATTATTCTGCATAAGGTAACCTGCATTGAAGATCTCGGCCAAGATTTTGGAAGTGGGTTATATCAGCGTGAGGTTGAATATCTCATTGCACATGAATGGGCAACTACCGCAGAGGATATCCTTTTCCGAAGAACAAAAATTGGGCTAATTATGCCCGCAAAAAATGTAGCAAAACTTGAGAAGTTTTTGCGTCTTAACCGTGTAAAATTAGTCAAAAGTAAAAACGAAAGTAAATAGCGCAAAAAGGCCTCGCAAACAAAGTCTTGGGTTATCTAATGTCTGTCCTAATCGAGTTAGTCGGTGCCATTGCACTCCTTTTATGGGGGTTGCGAATGGTACGCACAGGAATGATGCGGGCATATGGCTCTCACTTGAAACGGTTAGCCCGGCAGAATGAGGGCCGACTTATCCCTATGCTAGGGTCAGGCTTTCTGTTTGCCATTTTGATACAAAGCAGCACCGCAACTGCCATAATTGTGGCATCCTTTGCCGGTCAGAATATTCTCAGCATCAGCAGCGCGTTAATCGTTATTCTGGGTGCTGATATCGGCACAGCCGTAGCGGTAATCCTTGCCTCTCAAAAAATAACTATCCT
>DGJU01000034.1:14534-16468 GCA_002387605.1 Alphaproteobacteria bacterium UBA4588
GAATTTAACACGGTGATGCAGGTCTTTGTAAGCCAGCCATTCCTTATGTTACTATTCGGCGTTGTCTTAACTTATCTAGCCCATTCTAGTCTTGCGATTGTCCTTTTGGTTGTTGGTTTTGTACACTCGGGATTGTTGCTGACTGATGCCGGATTATTTCTGGTGCTTGGCGCTAACGTTGGCAGTGGCCTGTTACCTGTTATTGCTAATTGGAAAGCAAAACGTAACGCAAAGATTCCTGTAAAAGCTAACTTCTTAATTCGGGTTCTTGGCGTTGCTGCGGTATTTCCGTTTGTCAGCCCGTTATTAGCTGTTTTGGCTGACAGCTTGCCAGCTTATACTACGCCAGCATTTTTTCATCTTTTCCTGAATATCGGTGTCGCAATTATCGGATTAGTTTTATTGCAGCCCATCATAAAGTTAGTCACAAATTTAGAATCTGCAGATAGTGAGAGCGCCCAAGCTATCGAGCCAAAACATCTTGATGAAACTGCGTTTAGCTCGCCCAGCAAAGCACTGGCATGCGCCAAACGCGAAGCCTTGAATATGGCCGATATCGCACAAATAATGCTGCGCAATACACTCCCTGTTCTCAAGGAGGGAAATGATGAGTTAAGACAAGAAATTGTTATCATGGACGATGATGTTGATCGTCTTTTTAATGCAATCAAAATCTATATCGCCAGAATTATGCGCGAAGAACTCACAGAAGAAGAAGCTCAACGGGCAATGGACTTGCTGAGCTTTACCGCAAATATGGAACATATGGGCGATATAATCGAAGGAAGTCTAATGGAACTGGCCGTCAAGAAAGCAAATCTTGGTGCTCAGTTTTCACAACAAGGCTTGACTGAGATAGCAGCCCTACATGAGGCAGTTACGTCAACATTTGAACTGGCAATTAATACTTTTATATCAGAAGACAGTGATTTAGCGCGAATGTTGTTTGATGCAAAAGCCTCTATCCGAGAGCTTGAAAGTAAGTCTGTTACAACTCATCTTGAAAGAATAGGCACGGGCATTTCCCAGAGTATAGAAACAAGCAGCCTACATTTGGATATTATCAGAGATCTTAAGCGCATTAACAGCCACTTAACGTCAATTGCATATCCAGTATTAAAGGCTTCAGGAAAAGTTCCAAAAACAAAATGGAAGAAAAACCGACCCCTTAAAGTGACTGAAGCCTAGTTTTCTCTTAAAATAGGGAAGAGGTCACCTCCCCTTAACTGCAACATGATGTTAGTCTGCCAGCACCTATGAGAGGCAACAGACATAAAGCTAGCACTACCAATGAGTGACAAGATATTTTTAAGTGAGCGCAAATGCTGAAATGTGACTTTGTACGCGGACCAGTAAATCACCGGCTATTATTTGGCGGGGGCCGTGGACAGGATTTGCCTAAAGCGGTTGGGATGAAAGCAGGCCTTACCCCTCGGATAACTGATGTGACCGCAGGGCTTGGCAGGGACGCCTTTCTGCTTGCTTCACTTGGCTCTGAAGTTACCCTCATCGAACGCTCGGATATCATGCATTCTCTGCTGAGGGACGGGATGGAGGAAGCCCGCCAGCAAGGCGGGATACATGCAGAGATAATCAGCCGGATGACCTTGATTCATGGCGACTCAATTGAGCTATTGCCATCGCTTAATCCAGAAATTGTCTTGGTCGATCCGATGCATCCGCCGCGCAAAAAATCAGCTCTGGTCAAAGGAGAGTTTCGGGAAATACGGGAAATTGTTGGCGTTGATAATGACCAGTTAACCTTAATTGAGACAGCTCTTGCCACGGCCTCAAAGCGGGTTGTTTTGAAATGGCCAGCTCACGCCAGCGCGCTTGACGGGGTGAAGGCCTGCTCGCATCAAATTATTGGGAAATCAATCCGGTTTGATGTCTTCATGTGCTAGCCATCATCACTCCTCTATTCTGGCCCTCTA
>DGJU01000034.1:16519-49544 GCA_002387605.1 Alphaproteobacteria bacterium UBA4588
CCTCTATTCTGGCCCTCTACCCTAGTGATGGTGCCATTTTTTATTTTGTGATACCGTTCACACATCAAATATTTTCCGCCCTCCTCTATGTGAAACTTTAGTCGAAAATGCCTCAGATTTTCCGTGCTATTATTCTGATGATTATCGGGGTGCTTTTTTTCACCTTTGTTGATCTCTTCATAAAATTCCTATCGCATGCGTTACCTATTGGTGAAATTCTAATTGTGTTTGGCGGTGGTACAGCTATTTTATTCTGGATAATGATGGTGAGGACGAATGAAGCCGTCCTCGACAGAAAATTTATTCATAATGTTATCATGCTGAGATGTAGCGGTGAGATGATTGGTGTTGCCGCTCTCACCACAGCTCTCATTCATGCCTCGCTATCGACAGTCACTGCTTTGTTGCAAACCATGCCGCTTATTCTGACAGCAATGGCAGCTATTTTCCTGAAGGAAAAAGTCGGCATCAAACGCCTTATTGCCATTTTAGTTGGCTTTGCAGGGGTACTTCTTGTGATACGCCCAACAATTGATGGCTTTAATGCCTATTCCCTTTTTGCCCTTCTAGGGGCGCTTGGTCTGGCGGCGCGTGATTTTAGTGCCCGGATTGTGCCACGCCATATTTCAATAGCCGGTTTGTCTTTTTACGGCTCTGTGTCAGTTGTTTTGACAGGTTTGATTTTCATGCTGTTTTCAGGGGGCTGGGTAATGCCTGAAGGCATTATGATCCTGCATTGCTTTGGCCTGATTATCACAGGGGCACTTGGGCTATGGTGTGTCTCAACAGCGATGTCACTGGCAGATGTGTCTGCTATAAGCCCGTTCCGCTATGTCCGCATTGTTTTTGGGATGAGCGCTGGCGTGATCGTATTTGGCGAACATCTTGATATCCCAACCCTGCTTGGCTCGGCCATCATCGTTGGCGCAGGTTTGTATAGCTGGCACCATGAGCGCCGTCTTGTGCAAGAGAGCTGACGGGTTCTGCCACTCTGAGCTAATTGCCAGCGCTTCGGATATTATTCAGTAATATTCTTATCTGTCTGTGTATCAGTGCTGTCTGCACCAAGCCTTGTATCATGGCAGTGAAACCCTGCATGGTCACTTACATGGCAGTGCTCTGCTGGCTGCTGATGTGATGGGTCAGCCGATGCTGAAAAAGCAGTGAGCGCAAACGCTATGGTTAATATCATTCTCATCGAATTATTCTTTCTCAATGTTAATTCAGTCTAGCCATGGATGAGGCCGAGACCTCCTTCAGTCTTCAAAAATGCAACCAATTCGTTAACGCCATCTTGTTTCCGCATCGAGCCAAAAATAAACGGCCGGCCATCTCGGCACTTAGCTGTATCCCGCTTCATCTGTTCAAGGTCAACCTCAACATGCGGCGCAAGCTCGATTTTATTCACCACCAGCATATCTGATTTCAATAATGCCGGACCTTTTTTGCGAGGTATATCGGCTCCCATACATACATCAATTACATAAATCGTCAAATCAACCAGTTCAGGACTAAATGTTGCTGCCAGATTATCGCCGCCTGATTCAATAAGTATCAGCTCAAGATCTGGAAAAGCTGTTTTCACATCCTCCACTGCAGCCAGATTGATAGAGGCATCTTCACGGATAGCTGTATGTGGGCACCCCCCTGTCTCAACACCTCTTATCCTATCAGCGGTAAGCGCTTGAGCCCTGACCAGATAGTCAGCATCTTCGCGGGTATAGATATCATTGGTAATAACGGCCATAGAAATAGACGGCGAGAGCGCCCGACACAGCGCTTCTGTCATGCTTGTTTTGCCCGCACCAACTGGTCCGCCAATACCCACACGCAACGGGCCATGCCTTAGCTTTTGGTGCGGTGCAATCATGTTCTATATATCCTTTGTTCTGCTGTTTCATGCTGGAGTGAATAGATATCGGCAGCAAGCGCAAATCCGCCAACATCATCTATGGTTAGATGCATAAAATCTGCGCATACCTCTTCGATAACAGGCAGTAGCGCCATCAGGCATTGCTGGCCATCACCTTGGCCAATCGGAATAGACCGGACAGCAACAGAAATCAGGTTTGTGCAAAACCCCTGTAGGTAAGCAAGTGCTGTCTTACTAACATCAAGCCCCATCTGCTGTGCGGCACCCCCAACAGCTACCGGATAGGCAAGCCCGTCCGGCATAGCCAGCTCGCAACTAGTCCGCATGATTTGTGTAAAGGCCCTGCCTAATTCAGTTGTCTCTTGGAAGCGTTCGCGTCCCGCTGATAGCGCAAGACAGAGCTGATTGACATCCTCGCCCCGATAGGCTGCGGTTATAAAGATAATATCATTGCGGGATGCGCCTTGCCTCAGCAGACAGTCAATCCAGCTCTGAAGTGATACCTTGTCAGTTACTACGCCATGATAAATTGCGCTCTCCAGCCCATGCGAATAGCTAAAGGCGCCAATCGGAAAAGCAGGCGAAAACCAGTTTTGCAGAATCTGAAACTGACGCTCTTCGGACATCATATCATTGCCTGCTTTCATTACTGATCATGCCCATCTGTGCTCGCATGGCCATGGGTTCGGCCATGACCATAAGCGCCGCCTTCTGGAAAAAATGGTGCGTGAATAGTTTTTGTTTCAGCACCGAGTTGTTCCAGCATTTTTTTTAGGACAGCATCATCTCTGATCAAAAGCGTGCCTGCCCCGATTTGGCACGGTGTATGGCGGTTACCAATATGCCATGCAATCAAAGCAGGGTTATCATGAGTAACTGACAAAAGCGGCTCTGCGGCGGCCAGAATAGTCACTACACGCCCATCATCTAGCACAAACCCATCTCCAACATTCACAGACCGCGTATCAGCAAGTTCCACAAGAAAGGCTTCGCCGGAATCTGTTGTCATCTTTTTGCGCCGCACAAACCGATTATCATAATCAAGTGTCACGGTATCAACTGATTCTGCGCCTGACAGGTCAGACGTGATATGCTGAGCAATATGCATTCCTATCTCCTATAAAGTTTTTTCCTAATAGAGGAAGTAGCGCTGTGCCATCGGCAATTCTGACGCCGGCTCACAAGTCAGTAGCTCACCATCAGCATGCACTTCATATGTTTCCGGGTTTACCTCTATTTGCGGGCAATAGGCATTATGGACCATATCGGCTTTGGAAATTGTTCTTGTCTGGCTTACCGCCACTGTTGATTTAGCCAGTCCAAGCTTTTCTGCAAGTGAGTCTGCCTGCGCAGCGGCACTCACAAACGTTACAGCTGACTGCTCGCATGAACGTCCAAAAGCCCCAAACATTGGGCGTGTATAAACCGGCTGAGGCGTTGGGATAGAGGCATTCGGGTCTCCCATCTGTGCACAGGCAATGGTGCCGCCAAGCAGCACCATTTCAGGCTTTACGCCAAAAAATGCTGGCTTCCATAAAACAAGATCAGCGCGTTTCCCCACGGCAATAGACCCAATATGAGATGAGATGCCATGCGCTATTGCCGGATTAATGGTATATTTAGCAATATAGCGTTTGACCCGTTCATTATCATTATCACCTGTTTCTGTCTCCAGGCGGCCCCGCTGAACTTTCATTTTATGAGCTGTCTGCCAGGTCCGTATAATGACTTCGCCAACACGGCCCATCGCTTGGCTATCTGATGCGATAATTGAAAAGGCACCCAAATCATGCAGGATATCTTCAGCCGCGATTGTCTCGCGCCGGATCCGGCTTTCTGCAAAAGCAACATCTTCAGGAATAGATTTATCAAGGTGATGACACACCATCAACATATCCAGATGCTCTTCAAGAGTGTTCACTGTGAAGGGACGGGTTGGATTTGTTGAGGAGGGTATGACATGGCTCTCACCACAAATCTTGATAATGTCAGGCGCATGACCGCCGCCCGCACCTTCTGTATGAAAGGCATGGATAACCCGGTTTTTCATTGCCCTGACCGTATGTTCCACAAATCCGCTCTCATTGAGCGTGTCTGTGTGGATCATCACCTGCACATCCATCGCATCTGCAACGGTAAGACAATTATCAATCGTGGCAGGTGTTGTGCCCCAATCTTCGTGAAGCTTAAGGGCGCAGGCACCGCCCCTGACCTGTTCTTCAAGAGAGGCTGGCAGAGAGGCATTACCCTTGCCAGCAAAAGCTAGATTCATCGGAAACGCATCTGCTGCCTGAAGCATCCGGCCAATATGCCATGACCCAGGCGTACAGGTTGTTGCAAGCGTGCCATGCGCAGGGCCTGTTCCACCGCCAAGCATGGTGGTGAGCCCGGAATGAAGCGCATCGTCGATTTGTTGCGGGCAGATAAAATGGATATGACTATCAAAACCGCCTGCCGTTAGAATATGACCTTCAGCAGCAATCACTTCGCTGCCCGGGCCAATAATAATTGTGACATCAGGCTGTGTGTCAGGATTGCCTGCTTTGCCAATGCCGCAAATTATGCCATCTTTTATCCCGATATCAGCTTTGAAAATTCCTGTGGAATCTACTACCAGCGCATTCGTAATGACAGTATCAACAGCGCCCTCCGCCCGGGTTGTCTGGGACTGTCCCATCCCGTCGCGGATTACCTTACCGCCCCCAAATTTGACCTCCTCGCCATAGGTTGTAAAATCCTGTTCGACTTCAATAAAAAGCTCGGTATCGGCCAGACGAATTTTATCACCTGTTGTCGGGCCATACATATCTGCATAGGCGGCACGTGAAATCTGTTTTGGCATCAGAGCGCTCCCATCACTAATTGGTTAAAGCCGAAGACCTGCCGCCTGCCTAACAACTGCACAAGGGCAATCTCGCGGCTCTGTCCCGGCTCAAACCGCACAGCTGTTCCGGCCGCAATATCAAGGCGCATTCCATGGGCTGCCTGCCGGTCGAATTCTAGTGCAGGATTTGTTTCAGCAAAATGATAATGACTGCCAACCTGAACAGGCCGATCACCTGTATTGGCAACAATAAGTGTAATCTGCTCGGCGCCAGCATTGAGTGTTATTTCGCCTGTGGCTGGCATTATCTGTCCGGGTATCATTGTCTTATCCCTTTTATCTTATGGGCTGGTGAACTGTTACAAGCTTGGTGCCATCTGGAAAGGTTGCTTCAACTTGAACATCGTGGATCATCTCCGGCACACCTTGCATACACTGGTCACGCGCCACCACATGGGCGCCTGCTTCCATCAAATCTGAGACAGACCGGCCATCACGTGCACCTTCAACAACATAATCTGTGATCAGCGCAATCGCTTCAGGGTAGTTCAGTTCTACCCCCCGGGCGAGGCGGCCACGCGCCACCATTGCCGCAACGCTCACAAGAAGCTTATCTTTTTCTCTTGGTGTCAGTTTCATTACCTACCTCATTATTGCCAGACCCGCGGGAGACTATGCTCGCGCATTGCATCTATTATCATTGCGATATCTTTTCGCCCATAAAGCGCATCTGGCGCCAACATCCGCACCACTAGCCTACCCTGCCAAACAGACAAAGCCGCCCGCGATGACAGCCTATCCAGTACCGTTTTCAGCTGCGCCTCAACCTGCGCGAGGCGTGGGCCGATATATAAAAAACTTGCTGATAATTCTGCCCCAGCGCCGCCCGCAACATGCTGGAGCATGGCGTGAATAGGTCCAGTCATCCGCAAGGCTTCGGCATGCACAAGCTCCCCATCGCAGCGCACGCGCCACTGATCAGAAAACAGACAATCACTCAGCACTTCTTTCATAGCGTGTCTGCCAAAAGTAAGCGCTTCAAACATCAGGCATTCGCTTGTCGTATCAATATCAACATCAATTTTTCTGTTAAGATGGCATCCGTCAAACAGGATTGTTTCCTGCGGCAACCAGTGCAAGGCAGCATGGTTACGGGCAATAAGCTTAACAGACATTTGCGCTGGATAAGCCCTGCTTTTATAGGCACGCTCGGCTGCTTGTGTTGTTACGGCCAGCGCACTATTCTCAAGGGTTGCGTTATAGGAAAAAATATCACCGCCTGTCACGCCCCCAGCTGTATTAACAATTACAGCTTCAGCCATCGAGCCATAGGTCTTTGGCCATAACGCCTTTGCGGCGCCTGACTGATAAAACCGCGTTATAGACCCGTTAGACACATGCAGGTCAACAACACCTCTGGCGCGTTGCATGCCTATCGTTTCTGGTGGCATTCCATCCATGGTTATACCCCAACCGACTTTCGCAGTTTTGCTTTATTGATATCTGACTTTAGGCTTTCATATACAATTTGACCACGGGTCATGGCGTAAATCTGGTCCGCTAATTCAAACGCAAAATCGAAATATTGTTCAACCAGAATAATCGCCATTGTTTGCTGGGACCGCAAATAAGAAATAACCTCGCCTATCTGGGCAATGATATTTGGCTGAATGCCTTCGGTTGGCTCATCCAGCAATAGACATTTTGGTTTCATAATCAGCGCCCGGGCGATGGCAAGCTGTTGCTGCTGGCCGCCGGACAAATCGCCGCCGCGTCTCTCCAGCATTGTTTTTAATACAGGGAAAAGCGTGTAAATATCATCAGGAATAAACCGCTCAGAGGTCGCAAGACAGGAAAACCCTGTTTCCATATTCTCCCGCACGGTGAGCATTGGGAAAATAAACCTGCCTTGCGGAACATAGCCAATACCGTGGCGTGCGAGCTTGTCAGCCCGCACATTTGTTACATCAGCGCCATTGAGCTGATAACTGCCACTACTACTGGGATGCGCGCCAGACAGAATTTTCAAGAGTGACGTTTTCCCCACACCGTTTGATCCCATCACAGATGTGACCTCGCCAATTTGTGCGGTTAGCGATATTCCATGCAAGATTTGCGATGAGCCGTAATGAAGCGTTAACGCATCTGCTTTCAACATGACTACCTCCCTAAATACACATCAATGACATCTTGATTTCGGGTCACAAAATCAAGCGAGCCTTCTGCCAGAACAGCGCCCTCATGCAACACAGTCACCCGGCATTCAAGCTGGCGGATAAATTCCATGTCATGTTCAACAACAATAACCGAGCGTGTTCGCGCCAGCTCTTTTAGCAATGTGACAGTGACAGCACGTTCCGGCGCCGTCATCCCAGCCGCCGGCTCATCAACAAGCAGCAACTGAGGGTCTTGTGCCAGCAGCATGCCGATTTCAAGCCATTGTTTCTGACCGTGGCTTAGCTCACCGGCTAACCTAGAGAGGCTTTCCTGCAAATTTATCTGGCTTGCAATCTGGGATATCTGCGCCTCATCTACCTTATTTCTGGCATAGGTGAGAACTGAAAATGGGCTGCGCTTATTAGAGAGCGCCATCAGTAAATTATCGTAAACGCTCTGGGTTTCAAAGGTTGTTGGCTTCTGGAATTTCCGGCCAATACCCAACTGGGCAATTTGAGCTTCTGATTTTCGCAGCAACGAGCTCCCCGCATCGCCCCACCGTACCGCGCCTGAATCAGGGCGGGTCTTTCCGGTTACAATATCCATAAACGTTGTTTTGCCAGCGCCGTTAGGCCCAATAATGGCGCGCATCTCTGCAAAGCCAATCTCAAAACTAAGACAGTTGATAGCTTTGAAGCCATCAAACGAAACCGAAATATTATCAACATATAACAGGTTAGACATTATCGACCTCCTAAACGAGGGAGCCGGTCAACCAAACCACCAATACCCTTTGGGGCATATAAGGTAACAAGCACAAAACTAAAGCCGAGGAGAACAAGCCACCATTCGGTCCAGCGGATTGTGCCAAACCCAAGCGGAATATCAGGTGCCTGCCCGCCCGTAAAATAACTGGATAGCAGCGAGACAAACGCAGCACCTATAACAGCACCATAGACACGGCCCCGCCCGCCAATTGCAACCCAGACCGCAAGATAAATAGAGGCAATAGGCGCTAATTCTGCTGGATTAATAATACCTGCCTGCGGGTAATAAAGTGCGCCAGCGACTGCCGCGATAATCGCTGTCATCACAAAAATAAACAATTTGTAACTCTCTACATTATATCCCAGAAACCGCACCCTTGCTTCATTGTCTCTGATGCCTTCGATGATATTGCCAAGCTTACTTTTGGTAACAGCGGTTGCAATGATATACACAACCGCTAGGGCAAAAGCGCTCGCAAGAAAAAAGGAAATCGAGAGTAAGGACTGCGGTACATCATCAAGGCCCGGAATATTCTGCAAGCCAGATAGCCCGTTATTACCGCGCAATCCGCTGTCATTCTGAAACAGGTAAAGCGAGAGCGCGAGCGTCATGGCTTGCGTTAAAATCGAGAGATAAACACCATTTACGCGTGAGCGGAACGCCAACCAGCCAAACACAAACGCCACAAGCCCCGGCACCAGAACAACAAGCGCTATCTGTGCCCAGAACATATCAGCAAATGACCAGATGACCGGAATGTCCGAGCCACCAACAACACCAAAAATCTGAATGCCAACAGCATCACTAATTTCTGCAGGCGTTAGCGGGAGGGCAGCATTCACAGAGGCTTGCATGACAATCATCTTGGTACGGGCAAACATCAGCCACATCCCGATCATATAGCCGCCAAGGCCAAAAAAGGCGAAATGCCCTAAGGACAGAATGCCACAAAATCCCCAGACGAGGTCCATCGCAATCGCAATCATGCATAGGCATAATGTCTTGCCAAGCGTTTTGATAAAGCTTGTCGAAATGATGCCAATACCAAACCCCTCACCAAGAATAGTGACAGCAATACAGACGACTGACAGGACCCCCAGAAATATTAAAATTGACGGGTTACGAAATAGAAATTTTGTGAATATCGTGCGTTCCATAATCCTATTCCTCTGCTGCCCGGCCTTTGAGCGCGATGATTCCGCGTGGCCGGAATTGAATAAACAGGATGATGAAAATGATCATATAGGTCTGAGCCGCAAGCGTATTTGACGGGTTAAACCATTCAATCCCTTTTTGCAGCGAGCCAATCATGGCAGCGCCTGCCAGCGTTCCCCAGATATTACCAACGCCGCCAACCACAACTGTCATAAAACTCTGTACGATATAGTCAGAGCCCAGTTCTGATGTGACCTTAGAGAATAGGCCAATCGCCACGCCTGCAATGCCCGCAATGCCAGAGCCAAATCCAAATGTAAGCATATTAATTCTATCAGGGTTAATACCCATACTTGCCGCCATCGCAGGGTTTTGCGTCACAGCACGCGTATCAAGACCAAATCTGGTGCGCTTCATTACGAACACAAGAAGCCCCAGAAACAGCAGGCCAAGACAAAAAATAGCAATCCGAATGTTACTGATAGATAAAATATCATTCACCACAAAGGCACCATCCAGCCAGGCTGGCGAGGTAAGGGGGCGCGCTTGCGTGCCGAAAATATTTTTTGCAATCTGCTGTAATGCAATGCTGATCCCAAATGTCGCCAGCAATGTCTCTAACGGTCTTTTATAGAGATGGCGAATGACCAGCCGCTCCATCACCACACCAGCAAGGAAGGTAATGATAAAGGCGGCCGGGAGCGCAACAATGATGGATAACGTGTAATTGGGTATAAAGAGCTGAATGACATAGCCTGTGTAAGCGCCCATCATAATAAATTCACCATGCGCCATATTAATGACCCGCATCACACCAAAGGTAATGGCAAGACCAATCGCAGCCAGAAAATAGATTGATGCTAGGCTCAGCCCATCAAGCACCAGATCTAAAAATTTATAGATACCAACTCTGACATTAATACTCTTCAGCACGGTGCGTGCGGCACCGGTCACCTCTGCTGACGGATTGTCGTACACCGCATAGAAAACCGCTGAGGCAACAGCCTTTTGTCGTTCAGCCTCACCTACCATAGGCGGCGCTGTGCCATTATCAACAAGCGCCTGATATGCCTGATTGCGGCTCTCTTCACTTGCAAGAGAGGCGACAGGGATACCAGCTATTCTGCCATCAACAGTGGCGGCTATCAGTATTTTGTTACGCATATCTGGGGTGATAAACGGCGGCGCAAGACCAGCTGCTGCCATTAAATCATATGAGGCGGCCAGACTAAGCTCATATTCGCTACTCATCATAAGTGACTGGCGACCAGCTGACCCATCATCATGTTTGATGGTTTTTTCCGGAATAATAATCCGAGCAAGATTAACGTCTTCAGGTAGCTGCTTTGCTACCAAGACCTGACTGACCAGAAGCGGATTTAGGGCGGCCCGAACATCAAGTGACAGGTCGCCTTCCAAACTATAAATGGCTGTCTCGATTTCTGCATTATCACGGCCATAGCCGATAACACCAAAAATATATGCCCGCTTCATCTGCTCTTTCAAATCAGGGAGCGTTTCCACCTCAATGGCTTTTTTTAACGGAAGCAGATGGGAGCTTTGGAAATCACGGCTCAATGCCGCAAGACTGGCAGCCCGTAATTCTGCGTCATCACTTGCCAGCTGGAATGGCACCATAGCAGCCGCAATTTTGGCCCGCACACCACTATTTGGTTTAACCTGTTTGATCGTTGACGCTAAGACTTCGCCGAGCGCTTCGCCTGTCTCCACATGGCGTAACACTGCGCTCTTTTTGCCATCTGCCGAAACGGGAAAAGACGCTACATAGACAAATTGGCCCGTATCTTTAATGAAATAGAGTGCTTTATCTTTCCAGTTATACAGAAAATTTTCAGCCGCATTGCTACCAAAATTCTGTAACTCTTCTAAAACGGGGCCAACCGTCTTTGAAGAGCTTTTCTGAATAAGCTTACTGTTGCGTGAGAGTACCTCTTCAAAATCTGACTGAGCCATTGCCGGAAGCGCTATGGCAATCGATAGAGAAAGTAAGAAAAGGCGCACGAAAAATCTAATCATAATCTTCAAATCCAAACCGGAGACATAGTAGAATAATGTCTCCGGCTATAATTTTTTGGGGTTACCTAAAAGGATGTTTTTACAAAGATGAGGTAAAAATTATCCCAATTTTAGTAGATGGATTTAATCTGGACACATGACTTTGTTTCCGTGTTGTACATGCCGCATTTAAGATCTTTCCAATCAGAAACCAGCACTTTTGATTCAGCAAGAAAGTCTGTCCATGCATCACCCGGCACTTCAGTTGTCTTGGAAATAATATCAAATTGACCATCAGCCTGAATTTCACCGATGAGAACCGGCTTTGAGAGATGGTGGTTTGGTAACATTTCAGCAATGCCGCCTGTCAGATTAGGGAAGGTCAAACCATACATCGCATCGCGCACCTTATCGACATCTGTTGTGCCGGCTTTGGTAACCGCCTCAACCCACATATTGAAGCCGATATAATGTGCTTCCATTGGGTCATTTGTGACGCGCTCATCACCCATTTTGGCTTTCCATGCGCTGATGAAGGCGCTGTTTGCATCTGATTCAGCTGATTGGAAATAATTCCATGCAGCCAGATGACCAACTAGGTTTGAGGTATCAAGACCAGACAGCTCTTCCTCGCCAACAGAAAAAGCAACAACAGGAATATCATCCGCTGAAATACCGGCCGCAGCTAGTTCTTTGTAAAAGCCTATATTGGCATCGCCATTGATGGTTGAGATAACACCGACTTTTTTGCCGTCAGCACCAAGTGCAACGACATCAGCAACAATCTTTGACCAATCAGAATGACCGAAAGGTGTGTAATTGACGAAGATATCAGAAGCCGCAATGCCGTTATCTTTCAAATATTGCTCAAGAATTTTATTTGTTGTGCGGGGATAAACATAATCTGTGCCGAGCAGGGCAAATTTTTCAACGCCAAGCTCTTCAAGAAAATAATCTGTGGCCGGAATGGCTTGCTGATTTGGCGCAGCACCTGTGTAGAAGACATTTTTAGAACTCTCTTCACCTTCATACTGGACAGGATAAAATAACAAGCCGTTTAATTCTTCGATAACGGGAAGAACAGACTTACGCGAAACTGATGTCCAATTGCCAAAGATAACATCTACATCATGAACGCTCAGAAGCTCACGCCCTTTTTCAGCGAATAGGGGCCAGTTAGAGGCTGGGTCCACAACAACAGCTTCAATTTTTTCACCAAGCAACCCGCCTTTCGCATTCTGCTCTTCAATGAGCATCAGCATTGTATCTTTTAAGGTTGTCTCTGAAATAGCCATCGTTCCTGACAAGGAGTGCAGAACACCAACCTTGATATCTGCCACAGCCTGACTTGCAACAGCACACATCATTGCGCTTGCTAGCAACACTTTTCTCATAACAATCATCTCTCTCTTTTTTTTACAAATTCGATTTTCAAAATGCCTGTCATAAAAACGCAACACAGCATTTGTGAGATAATAAGTGCCGGAAAAGGGGTGAGAAATAATACTGCTAAAAACGCGTTGATGTGATGCAGTTTTTGCATCACGCGAAAACAGGGCGCTCTTTTTCAGAGAAAAAGGGAGGTTGTAGCAACAGTGACGCCGCTATTTTTTTGTTGATTGTGGCGCTTTATAGGTCTGAGGAGGACCCTCATAAGCCTCAAATAATATCAGGTCAGATACCGAAAAGCGCGCCGGACATTTATCTGTCACCCGCTCATAATAGATAACACGGCCCTTGAATTGGGGTTTTTTATCTGCCTCGAAGAACATCGCATAGCAGGACGGGTTACAGTAAAATATCGAACCATCTGCATCGTTAATTTTTATGGTTGAGCCATTTGTTCGGAGCAATTGCTCTTTGGGTATAGTGCCGGTTACAACATGACAGGTCTCAGCGCCATATTGTTGTGCTGAGTAATTTTTAATATCGAATTTCACTGGATAACCTACAATGTCATTGCCGTTTTTATCTTTCCTAGCAGCCCATTTATCCTTGGCAAACCGTTTTGGTTTTCCTGTGAAGCAGGTCAGAATATCCCAGTTTGCTTGTGTCATCACATTATAGAAATAACGGCCTTTGCTATCCGTATAGCCTCGGCACTCATCAAGCTGATCTTCGATATTATTGGCGTTATCGAACCAGCCGAGCGCATGGATAGGATACCCATCCATAGCAAAGCCAATAGGCTGTTTTTTGTCATCAATGCGCTCTTTGCCGAGCTGTTCAATCAGACATACTGGGGCGATATGGTAGTGATAATCATCGCCCCTTCCTGCATGGCCACCGCATTTATCAAGCTCGCCTTCGAGTAATGTATTGGGGCGGCTACCGGTTGCAGGGTTAACTCGGCCTTGGGTTGTGGGGTCAAATAAAGGGATGCCATTCACAGCAACGCCGATAGCGCCCGAATCAGGTTTTGTCTTTGTTGAAGACGGTTTTGGTTTGCGTGTGATCTTGAAGTCATAATCATGCAGACGAGGCACTTGCTGATTCGTTGCTGTTATGCCCTGCATCAGAATATGGTCAGGAGATGGCAGGCCTTTGGACTTAAATTCAATATGTTTATTGGTACATTTCAGGTTGAATACTTCTTCGGTATAAAGTGCCGAATCGCAGTAATCTGTATCAATAGTATGGGCAAATGCCGCTACACTAGTCAGTATCATCACACTAATACTGAGAAAAAATTTCGGCATCTGACCTATCTCCCTACATCAAAATACTTGCTGGCACGCGAATGACATTATCATAATTGAAATTAAGCTGATTACATCAGCATTTTTTACCATTACGAACAGCCTCCGCCTTAAAAAGGGGCGCCGGCTGTCAGATACTGGGCTTTGTTAGCAATAGCGTCAGCATCTATATTAGCCTGCCGATACAGGTCGCTAATCGTCCCTGTCTGGCCGAATTCTTCTACTCCCAATGGTAATGTCTTATGCCCTGCAACACCGCCAAGCCATGACAATGTCGCCGGATGACCATCAATAACAGTAATAATGGCACAATGCGACGGCAAGGGGTCTAGTAAGGTTTCGATATGGGCATGAACATCTGGTATGCCTGACGTCCGTGCTGCTTGTGCTGACATCCAGCCGGCGTGAAGCCGGTCTGCTGATGTCACTGCCAGCACACCAATATCACGGCGGCCTTCAGCTATCATCCCAGCTGCCTTAATCGCTTCAGATGCCACCGCACCTTGATAAGCAATTACGATATCACATCCAGGGCCGGGGGGACGAAGCCAGTAAGCGCCATCTATTGAGCCTTGCTGAAAGCTATCATCAGTCCGGGTCGCTGGTTGCTCAAGCGCGTTTGTTGTCAGCCTGAGATACACAGCACCCCCAGACGCATCTCTTAGCCAGGTCCGCTTATCTGGCAGGCTATCCCCGTCGCGCTGCATATAATCAAAGGCCCATGCCATGATAACACTAAGCTCATCAGCAAATGCCGGCTCGAACGCCGCAAGCCCGTCCTGGCTCATCCCAATAAGGGGCGTGCCAATTGATTGATGAGCGCCGCCTTCAGGGGCAAGCGTAACGCCAGATGGCGTGCCAACAATCATAAATCGTGCATCCTGATAACAGGCATAATTCAGCGCATCCAGCCCGCGCGCAATGAACGGATCATAAACAGTGCCAATGGGGATGAGCCGGTGCGCAAATAAGGAATGGGCAAGACCTGCCGCTCCCAGAAGAAGGCAGAGATTCATTTCAGCAATACCAAGCTCAATATGCTGGCCATCGGGGGTAAATTCCCATTTTGCCGTTGAGGGAATATTATGTTCTTTGAACAGGTCGGGCTGGGCTGTACGGGCAAATAACTTACGCCGATTAACCCAAGGCCCAAGACTGGTTGTGCCAGTTACATCTGGTGATGTTGTTACAATCCTATCGGCCAGAAGGCTATCACCGCGTGCGATATCATCCAGAATTTTCCCAAACGCTGCTTGCGTAGAAATCTGTTTTGTCGGCGTTAGCTGAAGCGCCGGAACGTCGATTTTTTTATCCGAAAACCGCCGCGGGCCAGCAGCAAAAAACGGAACCTGATCCAAAAATGCCTGAAACCCTTCAGGGTCTTTAATGGTTGCCAGCCTATCCCATTCCTGGCCTTGCGGCACGCCCATATGAGTTTGCCACTCAGTCATCTGGGCAGGGTTCATAAGCCCGCCATGATTATCTTTATGACCTGCAATAGGGGTTCCCCAGCCTTTGACAGTATAAGCAAGAAAACAGACTGGCCGGTCATGATCAATGGAGGCAAAAATATCTGTCATTGTCTGAACACAATTACCGCCCAGATTTTCCATCAGAGCTGCTAATTCATTATCACTATGCCGGTCAATAAGAGCTGATACATCTCCCTGATCTCCCAAGTCTTCCATCAGCCGTTGCCGCCAGACAGCACCACCCATAAATGTCATTGCCGAATAAAGTGAATTGGGACAATTATCAATCCAGCTGCGGAGCGCTTCACCGCCCGGCTGGTCAAAAACAGCGCGCTGAAGAACACCATATTTGGCTTTCACAACATCCCAACCAAACGCATCAAAGATTTTTTCGATGCGCTGGAATAATCCCTCACGCACAATACCATCCAGCGATTGACGATTATAATCGATAATCCACCAGGTGTTGCGCAAATCATTCTTCCAGCCTTCTTGAAGGCATTCATAAATATTGCCTTCATCAAGTTCTGCATCCCCCACTAGGGCAATCATCCGGCCGAGCGGGCGCTCACCAGAACCTAATTTTACGGGGCCTGATTTTGCCGCGATAAAATCCTGAATCAATGAAGCAAATGAGGTAATCGCAACCCCAAGACCAACAGACCCGGTTGAGAAATCTACATCATCATCATCTTTGGTGCGTGAGGGATAGGACTGAACCCCGCCCAACCCTCTAAAGGCCTCCATCTTTTCACGACTCTGATGACCCATCAAATATTGAATAGAATGGAATATTGGCGAGGCATGTGGCTTCACAGCAACTCTATCTTCAGGCCGCAAGGCGGTAAAATACAGGGCTGTCATTATCGATACCATCGATGCAGATGATGCCTGATGCCCCCCAACCTTGATGTTGTCCTGCTTTGGCCTGATATGGTTTGCGTGATGAATCATCCAGTGAGACAACCATAATAGCCGCTGCTCAACCTGTGTTAAATACGATATTGTCATGACGCGCCCCCGCTCTCCTAATGATGTGAAATGGTAACTTGAAATCAGAGTAGCTTCTGGACTATTAGTTCCTTAATAGGAGCAAAGTTTAGGGATTTAAGATGGAAAACAATTTTTTTGTAGCGGATTCCACTCGTTTTGATGAATTTGACATTCGTATTCTGCAGGAGATGAAACGTGATGGGCGAATATCAATTCAAGCATTGAGCGAGGATATCGGGCTGAGTGCAACACCTATTGCACGGCGGCTAAAGCGGCTTGAAGATGCTGGTATTATCAAAGGATACACAGCTCTTATTGATGAAGCGGCATTGGGGTTTGAGGTATCGGTATTTGTCTCTGTAAAACTAGACCGTCAAATTGATCATGGTCTTTCAGCATTTGAAGCTGAAATTGCACAATTTCCCGAAGTTGTTGATTGCTGGCTGATGACTGGAAACCGTGACTATATGATGCGGGTTGTCACGCGTAATTTAATAGAATTTGAGAATTTTCTTGTCGGGCGCCTGACAAAAATCAGTTGCGTTGCAGAAATCGAGTCATCGATACCGTTACGGCGTGTAAAGTCAGATATTGCTCGGACCCTCTAGTTGGTTCGTATCACAAGATAAGTTAGCAAGGCCTTTTTCATGACAATTACTTTTACAGAAGCGCTTCTTTATGCCGGTGCCATGGTTATTCTGTTTTTAACCCCCGGGCCTGTCTGGGTTGCATTGATGGCGCGCTCGCTTAGCCATGGTATGCGCGGCGCTCTGCCACTGGCACTTGGTGTGGTCATCGGCGATTTCACCTGGCCGTTTATTGCCCTGCTGAGCATTCAAGAACTATCAGGCTTATATGCTGAAATGCTTGTCTGGCTGCGCTACAGCGCTGCAGGTATTTTCTGGCTAATGGGGGCCCATCTTATCAGAACAGCCAGCAGGCCGATTAGCACACAAAATAAATTGACGCGCCCCGGCTTTGTTGCTGGGTTTCTTGCGGGGCTGTTGGTGATTATCGGCAACCCGAAAGCGATATTATTTTACATGGGCGTATTGCCCGGATTTTTCGATCTAAGCTCTATCACTCTGCCCGATATTATCGTGATAGCCCTGATTTCATCCTTACTGCCCTTTACCGGCAATCTTTTGCTGGCAGCGTGGCTGGGCCGCATCAGGAATGTGCTGTCATCACCAAAAGCCCTGACGCGCCTTAATCATGCATCAGGGGTTTTGCTGATCATTGTTGGGGTTGTCATCCTGCTCACTTGAAGGTGAGCAGGAAACTGAAAATTAGAGTGTACCCTCAAAATCATCATCCAGATAAACCTTGATGATATCAGTGAAGCTTTTCTCACTTGAGAAGCCAAGAGCTGTCGCACGTGCGGCTGTGAAATTACGCGGCCAGCCAGCAACAATCTTGATAATATGCTCATCAGCTTGCGGCTTAATAAGGCTTACCGCTTTTTCTCCTGCGAGGGACCGCAAGGCTTCAATCTGCTCGGCCACTGTACAGGATAGCCCCGGCATATTCAGGCTTCTACGCCCTTCGAGCCGGTTAAAATCAAGGCCTGCAGCGTGGGTCAGAAACCCTGCAGCAGAGCGCGGAGAGGCATGCCAGTGACGCACTTCATCAGAGACAGGCAATAATGCTTCAACGCCGTTAAGTGGCTCTCTGATAATGCCGGAAAAGAATGATGATGCGGCAAGGTTAGGTTTGCCGGGCCGCACGCAAACGGTTGGCAGACGAATAGACATACCGTCCACAAAGCCCTTTCGGCTATAATCAGCCAGCAATAATTCAACCATCGCTTTCTGAGCACCGTAGGATGTTTGTGGGGCGCATAAGAAATCATCGTCAATTGCATCCGGGAAAGGAGGCCCGAAGACTGCAATCGATGAGGTGAAGATAACTTTTGCACGATACGTGCCGCCAGATGCATCATGCTGGGCCCGCAACGCTTCGAGAAGCTGCCAGCCGCCATGTGCATTTATTTGCCAGCCCTTGTCGAATTCTACTTCTGCTTCGCCCGACACAATAGAGGCAAGGTGGAAGATAACATCCGGATGAAATGCCGCCAGCTTTTCAGATTCTGCCTTATCAGCAATATTGCCCGATAGAATCGTGCATGGCAGGTCTGTATCTGGTGCCGGCGCATCGAACATATCATAAAGAATCAGTTCAGTTGGCGTTACAACATCAGCATGACCCGCAAGCAATCTCTGTGTAAGCTTGCGACCAACCATCCCTGCCGCCCCAATAATCATCATACGCATTGTCTGATTCCCTTTATTTTCATTAAGAAGTTTGTTTCTACTGGCATTTAGTATACCAATTTGTCTTTATATGTGTACATTATCACGCATAAAAAACAGAATAATCAAGCACCAGCATTAGCAAGGAAGCAAAATGACCGGAATTTCCTATCCAAATCGCCTAGAAGGTAAGCGTGTTCTTGTGACTGCAGCAGGTCAAGGTATTGGCAGAGCTTCAGTAATTGCCCTTGCGAGGGCGGGTGCAAGCGTATTCGCAACTGATATTAATAATGATGCATTGGCAGGCGTGAGCGAGGAAGCCGGCAGCATATCTGGCGCTGGTACTATTTCCTGCTCCATGCTTGATGTTCTGAGCAAAGATGATGTGAATCAGGCGATATCAGATATTCAGCCAGATGTTTTGTTTAACTGTGCTGGTTTTGTTCATCATGGCTCAATTCTTGATGCGAGCGAAGATGAGTGGGATTTTGCGTTTGAGCTTAATGTTCGCGCTATGATGCGGACGATTAAAGCTGCGCTGCCCGGCATGATTGAGCGGGGCACTGGATCAATCATTAATATGTCATCGGCCTGCTCATCCATCATTGGCGCGCCGAACAGATTTGTTTACGGCACCAGCAAGGCAGCGGTGCTCGGCCTGACAAAATCAGTAGCGCGGGATTACATCACAACTGGTGTGCGCTGTAATGCAATTTGCCCGGGCACAGTTGATAGCCCGTCCTTGCATGACAGGCTGCGCGCAACCGGTGATTATGACGCCGCAATGAAAGACTTTGTTGCGCGCCAGCCAATGGGCCGGATTGCAAAGGCCGAAGAAATTGCCGCTCTTGTTGTCTATCTTGCATCAGATGAAAGTGCCTTTACCACAGGCCAAGCTCATCTGATTGATGGCGGCTGGGCAGGCTAGATATCACGAGCCATGAAAGTCTATAATAAGGGCATATAATTAAATCATAACTCATTACTCTTAGAAAAAAGAGATGGATTGCAGCTTTTACCCGGGGGAGACACTTTTAAATGTCACAGAAAAAAATACAGCCTGACCAGCTTCGCTCACGCCAGTGGTTTAATAATCCGGAAGATTTAGAAATGACGGCGCTTTATCTTGAGCGCTACCTGAATTACGGCCTGACACGCGATGAGCTCCAAAGCGGCAAACCTATTATTGGTATTGCCCAGACTGGGTCTGACTTATCGCCATGCAACCGCCACCATCTAGAGCTGGAAAAACGTGTTCGTGACGGCATTATCGCAGCAGGCGGTGTGCCGATGCAAATCCCGGTTCATCCAATTCAGGAAACAGGCAAGCGCCCTACAGCCATGCTAGATAGAAACCTTGCATATCTGAGCCTTGTTGAAACACTTTATGGCTATCCGATTGATGGTGTTGTTCTGATGATCGGGTGCGATAAAACAACGCCCGCACTTCTGATGGCGGCTGCGACTGTTAATATTCCGTCTATTGCACTGTCAGTTGGCCCGATGCTCAATGGCTGGTTCAATGGCGAGCGCACAGGATCAGGCACTATTGTCTGGAAGGCGCGTCAGATGATGGCCGCAGGCGAAATTGATGGTGACGGCTTCCTTGATCTTGTCGCATCATCAACCCCGTCAACAGGCTATTGCAACACGATGGGCACAGCAACGACAATGAACTCTCTTGCTGAAGCCCTTGGCATGCAATTACCCGGCTCAGCAGCCATTCCAGCGCCTTACCGCGAACGTGGCCAGATTTCATATGAAACAGGCTCGCGCATTGTCGATATGGTCTGGGATGACCTTAAGCCGTCAGAAATCATGACCCGCGAAGCGTTTGAAAATGCCATTGTGATTAACTCAGCCATTGGCGGCTCAACAAATGCGCCCATCCATCTAAATGGTATTGCCCGCCATCTTGGCGTCGCGCTTGATAATGATGACTGGCAATCTCTTGGTCATAAAATTCCATTGCTTGTGAACCTTCAGCCAGCTGGCGAATATCTGGGCGAAGATTATCACCGGGCGGGCGGCGTGCCGGCTGTTGTTGCAGAACTAATGCGGGCCGGTCTTCTACCTCACCCGGGCGCTGTCACCGTAAATGGCCAGTCAATGGGCACTAATTGCGGCGATGCACCAAACCGGAACCATGATGTTATCCGCCCGATTGATAAGCCGCTCAAATCAGCAGCAGGCTTTATTAATCTGAAGGGAAATCTGTTTGATAGCGCGATTATGAAGACAAGTGTTATCTCAGAAGAATTTAGCGATAGATATCTTGTGAACCCAGATGATTTAAACGCCTTTGAAGGGCGTGCCATTGTCTTTGACGGGCCAGAAGATTTCCATCACCGGATTGATGATGATAGCCTTAATATTGATGCAAACTGTATCCTTGTGATGCGTGGTGCTGGGCCGATTGGATATCCAGGCGGTGCAGAAGTTGTGAATATGCGCCCGCCCGCCTATCTCATTAAACAGGGGGTCTCAGAACTTGCTTGTATTGGGGATGGCCGGCAGTCAGGAACATCAGGGTCACCCTCTATCCTTAATGCCTCACCTGAAGCTGCAGCAGGCGGCGGTCTTGCCTTGCTGGAAACAGGCGATACCATCCGGATCGATCTGAATGATTTCAGTGCAAATATAATGATCTCAGACGAAGAGCTTGCTAAACGACGCTCAGACCTTGTTGCAAAAGGCGGGTTTGAAATGCCGGAAAGTCAGTCACCTTGGCAGCAATATTTCCGTGAACTCGTTACACCCTTCTCAGAAGGTATGGTGCTTCGTGATGCACCAAACTATCAAGCCATCGCGCAAACCAAAGGTACCCCGCGCGATAACCACTAATCCTTTACTATCATTAGCCACACTTACCTAGGAGATACCAAACAATGAAACTTGTTCGTTTTGGAGATGCCGGCGCAGAAAAGCCAGGCATGATTGATGCAGATGGCACAATCCGCGATTTGTCCGCTCATATTGCAGATATTAATGGTGCTGCTCTCAGCAAGAAAAGCCTTGCAGCTCTCGCCGCGATTGACCCAAGCACTCTGCCAGCTATTGATAGTTCGGTGCGGATGGGGGCATGCGTTGCTGATATCGGTAAATTTATGTGTATTGGCCTGAACTACTCAGACCATGCGGCTGAAACAGGTGCCGATATTCCAGAACACCCTATTTTGTTCATGAAGGCGACATCTGCTGTTATGGGCCCGAATGATACAGTCATGCTGCCACGCGCATCCAAAGATGGTGACTGGGAAGTTGAACTAGGTGTTGTGATTGGCGAGCCATGTAAATATGCAACTATTGATAATGCACTTGATTATGTTGCTGGCTATTTTGTCGCGAATGACGTCTCAGAACGTGCCTTCCAGACAAAGCTTACCGGCCAGTGGACCAAAGGTAAATCATGCGACACATTTGGCCCAATTGGCCCATGGCTTGTGACTGCTGATGATGTTGCTGACCCGCAGAAGCTTGATATGTATCTCGACCTGAATGGCGAGCGCATGCAAACAGGTAATACAGCAACGATGATTTTTACTGTTGCACAAATCATTGAACATCTCTCTCAGATGATGACGCTCCAGCCTGGTGACGTTATCTCAACTGGAACACCTCCGGGTGTTGGCATGGGCATGAAGCCGCCACGTTATCTTACCGAAGGTGACGTCATGGAACTTGGCATTGAAGGTCTTGGCCATCAGCGCCAACCTGTCGGCCGCGACGCATAAAAAAGGGATTTAAGATAATGACTGTTACACATGATATGACAGGCGATGTTGCTGTCATCACCGGCGGCGCACAGGGCATTGGTCTTGCTTGTGCGCACCGTCTCAGCGCATCTGGTGCCAAGGTCCACCTGTTTGATATTGATGAGGCAGCCCTCAAAGCCGCCTGTGATGAGGTCGGACCGAATGCCGCAGCGCATAAGGTTGATATTTCAAATCCAGACTCAGTTTCAGCAGCTGTTGCTGATGCTGCCGCAATGAATGCTGGAACTGTATCTATTTGCATTAACTCTGCTGGTATTTCAGGACCTAACGCACCACTTGTTGACTATCCTGTTGATGACTGGGTTCGCATCATTAATCTCAACCTGAATGGCACCTTCTTTGTGAACCGCGCAGTTGTGCCGTTTATGAAGCAAAATGGCTATGGCAGGATTGTGAATATTGCCTCTGTTGCCGGCAAGGAAGGCAACCCCAATGCTGCGGCATATTCTGCCTCTAAGGCAGGGGTTATTGGTCTGACAAAATCACTTGGCAAAGAGCTTGCTGACCTTGATATCGCAGTAAACTGTATTACACCTGCAGCAGCCAAAACAGCCATTTTTGATCAGATGACAGACGAGCAAATCAATTATATGCTGTCGAAAATTCCACGTCAGCGCTTTGTGCAGACAGATGAAATAGCTGCGATGGTGGCATGGCTTGTGTGCCGCGAGAACAGCTTCACAACAGCGTCAACTTTTGATCTTTCAGGCGGACGGGCAACATATTAATTCTGCCCGAACGGCACTAGGATAATTTATAGGAAAAAAAACTCATGTCAGCGATTGAAGTAGCGTTTTTAGGGACGGGTCTGATGGGCGGGCCAATGGCACGTAACCTCTTAAAGGCCGGTTTTAAAGTCACTGTCTGGAACCGGACAATATCAAAAGCAGAAGCGCTTGTTGGCGATGGTGCACAGCTTGCGCAAACAGCCCATGATGCAGTTGCGACTGCTGATTTTATTGTAACCATGGTAAGTGACGGTCCAACGGTTGCTGACATGATGTTTACCCAAAACCTTGCTGGTGCCATGAAATCCGGTGCAACCTTGCTTGATATGAGCTCCATCAAAGCAGATGAAGCCCGCAATCATGCAGCGCAAATGAAAGAGCGTGGATTATTCCATCTAGATGCGCCGGTATCAGGCGGTACACGCGGTGCAACAGATGGCACATTAGCCATTATGGTTGGCGGCGATGAAGATGTTTTTGCACGTGCCAAACCTGTCTTTGAAGGCATGGGTCGACCGGTGCGCGTAGGACCAGACGGTTCAGGCCAACTCTCCAAGCACGTCAATCAGCTTATTGTTGCTGTGACTATCGGGGTTGTTGGTGAAGCAATGCTTCTGGCACAAAAAGGCGGTGCTGATCCAGCCTCAATCCGGCAGGCCCTAAAAGGCGGCTTTGCTGATTCGGTTATCCTGCAGCAGCATGGCGAGCGCATGACTGAAAATAATTTTGTGCCGGGTGGACCTTCAAAATTCCAGCTCAAAGATATCGATAACGCAATGGAAGAAGCCAGTCATTATGACCTGAAGCTTCCGCTATCACAGCAAATACAGGACCGCTTCATCACGCTTTGTAATGAAATGGATGGCGGCGATCTTGATCACTCTGCTATTTATCTTGAACTATTAAAACGTAATGGCTTAGAAACGAGCTAACCGCATCGCGTTTTTATTTGTATATCTTAGGAGAGAGTTATTATGGCTGACAAACCACATTTATTGGTTGTTGAGGAAATCACAGACCGGATGCGCGAGCAGCTCGAAGGCTCTTTCACGCTTCATTACGCCTCTCTCGAAGATGATTTTGATGCCCTGATAGCAGACAAGGGTGACCTAATTGAAGCTATCGTCACAAACGGGGCAGATGGTACGCCAGAAACACTGGTCGCAAACCTTCCCAACCTTAAGATGATTTCAAACACCGGTGTGGGCTATGACAGCACTAATGTTGCACTGGCATCATCACGCGGGATCGTGGTAACCCACACGCCTGACGTACTGAATGAAGAAGTTGCGACAACTGCCCTGATGCTATTGTTATCGGTTGCACGCAGATTGCTCCCGTCACATCGCTGGGTAACATCTGGCAAATGGGAGACCGCCGGTAATATAGAATATTCACGCACCGTTGACGGGATGAAAGTGGGTATCGTCGGACTTGGCCGGATTGGTAATGCAATCGCCCGTAAGCTCGAAGCATTTTCATGCGATATTGCTTATCATACCCGCAATGAGCGTCCCGATAGCCCCTATCGTTATTATGGTAATCTGGTGGAAATGGCACGTGATGTGACCTGTATTATCGTTATCACACCGGGTGGCCCATCAACCCACCATCTTATTACCAAAGACGTTCTGGATGCTTTGGGCTCTGATGGTATTCTGGTGAATGTGGCGCGTGGCTCGGTAGTTGATGAAGACGCTCTTGTGGCTGCTTTGCAGGAAGGCCGCCTTGGTCATGCTGGCCTTGATGTATTTGATAAAGAGCCACAGGTGCCAGCCGTTCTGTTTGACATGGACCAAGTTGTGCTGACCCCGCATATCGGATCAGCAACACATGAAACACGGCAAGCAATGGGCGACCTGACAACTGAAAACGCTGTGCGCTATTTTGCCGGAGAGCCTGTCCTGACAGCTGTTCCAGAATGCGCAGACTTGAAAAAGTCACTCTAGAACAGCTAGACCCTGTCTTATATTAGCCGATGGTGGCAGTCATGCCGCCATCGACATATAGCACATGACCATTTACATAATTGGATGCAGGCGAGCTCAGGAATAATGCCGCACCAACGAGGTCATCAACCTGACCCCAGCGCCCAGCTGGTGTCCGGCCACGAAGCCATGCCCCAAATTCTTCATCATTAAACAGGGCTGCTGTTAGTTCGGTTGAAAAATAACCCGGCCCAATAGCATTACAGCCAATACCATGTTGTGCCCATTCAGCTGTCATCGCGCGCGTTAATCCTGCAACGGCTGCCTTTGAGGTTGTGTAAGCGCCAATCATATGGCGGGCGGCCCGTGTCATCACTGATGCGATATTGATAATCTTACCCTGTTTACGGGCAATCATATGACGGGCAACAAGCTGCGATAGCGTAAAGACACCTGTTACATTGGTTGCCATCACACGTTCAAAGGCGGCAAGATCAAAATCTTCTAACGCCTCACGATGTTGCATACCAGCATTGTTGATAAGAATATCAATCGGCCCTGTATAGCGCTCAAACCCGTTAATCGCATCCTCGACAGACTGCCTATCTGTTACATCAAAAATAAGCTGTGATGTTGTACCGCCAATGGCCGAAATTTTATCAGAGGCAGCGTTAAGGGCTGCTGCATCTCGGCCATTCAAAATAACATGCGCGCCGGCTTCTGCAAGCCCTGATGCCAGCGCAAAACCGATCCCACGTGATGAGCCTGAAACCAATGCTGTCTTGCCTGATAAATCAAAGCGCGCCTGCGCTGCCGCTGAAAACGTCATAATCATCCTTCTTTCATAATAATCAAAAACCTACCTATTACCTATCACAACGCAGTCTTCAATAAAGTGCAAGCTTCTCTTGAGATCTTGTCTAAATGCTTTGTTATCGGCTAGGATAATAAGAGATTTATTCGTTTAAATGGGGACAGTCACTATGAATCTTTTTGCCAAATTATTAGCCCGAAAAGAAGCTGGAAAACCGGTACGCGTTGGGCTTATCGGCGCTGGCAAGTTTGGCTCCATGTTTTTGGCTCAAGCCCGAAAGCTGCCTGCGATTCACATCGCTGGTATTGCTGATCTGTCTCCTGACCGGGCGCGCGCTAACCTTGCCTTTGTTGACTGGAAAGAAGAGGCCTATAGCGCAGCACATCTTGATGATGCCTGCGCAAAGAACACCACTTTTATTACCGATGATGCCAGCGTGCTGATTACTGATGAGCGTATTGATATTATTATCGAAGCAACAGGTGACCCGCTTATTGCGGTTGACCATATCATCGCAGCCCTTGATGCTGGCAAGGATGTAATTAACGTTACCGTTGAAGCTGACGCATTCTGTGGACCGGGGCTTGCACACCGGGCCAAAGCTGCGGGCCAGATTTATTCTATGGCCTATGGGGACCAGCCAGCGCTTGTATGTGACCTTGTTGACTGGGCGCGCACCTGTGGTTTTTCAGTTATGGCAGCAGGGCGGGGCCATAAATGGATGCCCCATTACCGCCTATCAACACCAGAGACCGTTTGGGACCATTGGGGGCTTACAAAGGAGCAGGCAGAGCGCGGCAGATTAAACCCGAAAATGTTCAACGCCTTTCTTGATGGCTCTAAACCAGCTATCGAATCAGCGGCTATTGCGAATGCCTGCCGGTTAACTGTCCCAGAACAGGGACTAGCCTTTCCCTCAGGATCTGTTGATGATATTCCCCAATTAATGCGTCCGAAATCAGTTGGCGGCGTGTTAGATGGGCCCGGGATGGTTGAGGTTATTTCTAGCCTGACGCCGCATGGTGAGCCTATTGCCTATGATATCAGAAAAGGCGTTTGGGTCTGTATTGAAGCGGATACAGATTATATCAAAAACTGTTTTGAAGAATATAAAGTCACCACTGATGATAGCGGCAGATATAGCTGCCTTTATAAAAGATGGCATCTTATTGGCTTGGAGCTAGGCATGTCCGTTGCGTCTGTTGCAGTGCGCGGCGAAGCAACAGGAGCGGCTGTTTGTTTTAACGCAGATGTCGCTGCGGTTGCCAAAACAGCGCTTCATGTTGGCACGATTCTGGATGGTGAGGGCGGGGCAACGATTTATGGCGGGCTACGTCCAGCAGCAACCTCTGTTGCCGCAGGTTACTTGCCGCTCGGCCTTGCCAATAAGGCACGACTTATCCGGCCTGTGAGCCCCGATCAGGTGCTGACATGGGATGATGTGGAGCTTGATACAAATAGATTAGCCTTCCAGTTGCGGCGGGAAACAGAAGCTCTTCTGAGCTAGCGTTTCACGCGGCTAACCAGCTATACGATATGACTAGAAGAGCAGAGCTGCCTCTGCCACCCGTGCCTCATTATTAGGGGCAAGGCTGCCATCTTTCATGAGCATCGAATTTTCAAATCCGACACGCAGTTTTCCGCCCGCCTTTACAGCTTCAGATAGACAAACAGCTTCCAGCTCATTAAACGCGCACACACCCCAATCCGCCTGCATATCGTCACTCGCCAAAACATCTAGACAAGGCTGTATCATATCAGGATGGCTTGGAATCCCGGAATAATGCCCAAGGGTGAACAGGCACCATAAATCAGTGCGTGGCAGGCCAGCACTGGTCAAAAGCGAGGAAAGCAGCTTCACATCTTCTGGTGCATAACAGATATGCTGAACACGAACACCTGCTTCCAAAAGCATCGTATAGAATTTAATATCTGTAGCAGACACAACCCGTGATGGGATCATCTCGCGGATGCCAATCGAAACACCGGGCGGCATCACAGCCTCGGTCACTGCCCGCATATCATCTGGTGAATAAATGCCAACAGCTTCAGTGGTAATCTGGAGATGCATGTCTGGGACAACACGGTTTAGCTCTTCTAGCCCTTCACGATAAAAGCCAGCATCAAGCACATGTTTTTGATCTGTGTCGCGCACATGAAAATGGATAGCGCCAGCACCAGCATCAAAACAGGCTTTTGCTGTGATAGCGGTCTGTTCTATCGTAACCGGGATAGCTGGATGATCGGAAGTCGTCTTGCGGGCACCATTTGGTGCAACCATAATTGATGGCAAAGCAGCCGGCTTACTAAATCCCATTGTAACATCTCCCAGATATCTATGTCTTTTGCTATCGAAATGATTGTGTTTTTTGTTATTTATGCACGTCTAAAGCTATATGGGCATCGTATCATTTAACATGAGGTGTTAAAAGAACACAGATAGCCAGTAGCCTGCGAAATCTGCTTATTAATTGATAACCTTTCCTTGCTAACGCGTTCATGGACCTGTTAGTTATCCTTGATAGTTTTAGATGAGCCCGTTATGACAATTTTGATACCCCAGCCCCTCACCGACAGCAAAGCATTCCGCACAACATTAGGCTGCTTTCCAACAGGTGTTGCCATCGTCACAACGCTGAGTGAGACCGGCGCGCCGGTAGGGTTGACCATCAGTTCGTTTAACTCGGTTTCGCTTGCCCCGCCCCTTATCTTATGGAGCCTTGCGCGGTCATCAGAATGTCTTGATGATTTTCAGGCACGCCGCGGCTTTGCGATTAATATCCTGTCAGCAGACCAAACAGACTTATGTAACCGGTTTGCCTCAGCACATGATTATAGGTTTGATGGAATAAGCTGGGCTGCGTCAGCAGAGGGGCTTCCGGTGCTTAACGATATTGCCGCTGTTCTGATATGTGAAACACATGCCGTACATGATGGCGGCGATCATGAAATATATCTTGGCAAGGTTATAAGTCATGCCGACACCAAAAACACCCCTATGGTCTATGCGAACGGGGCGATAACCCGGCCCGCATAAAAACCATAGGGGTATTTTTTTACCTTATCTACCTGTCGTAAAGATAGTTGCACCGGTTGTCTTACGGCTTGTAAGAGCCTCAAACGCTGCGGCAGCATCAGCTAGGTCGTAACGCTGATTGATGGAAATAGACAGATGGTCATTTGCAAGCATATCAAACAGGTTGGCTGAGACATCAGCAAGACGCTCAGCTGTCGCAATATAAGTTCCCAATGTCGGGCGCTGCAGATACAGCGAGCCATGGGGTGCTAGATCAGAAATCTTAAAATCACTGGCAAGACCGCTTGATTGGCCAAATGAAACAAGCAATCCATAGTTTTGAAGCACTTTGAGGGAATGCGGATAGGTATCCTTCCCAACAGAATCATAGACAACCTTCACGCCTGTGCCATTGGTATAATCCATCACTGCATCAACAAAATTCTCTTCGCTATAATTGATAACATGATCATAGCCAGCCTGCTTTGCCAGGGTGACTTTTTCGGCACTGCCGGCCGTGCCAATAACCGTCACACCTTTATGCTTAAGCCACTGCCCGGCGATCAGACCAACACCGCCTGCTGCGGCATGAAACAGCACAACATCACCTTCAGAAAGATGGGCTGACCTATTCACCAGATATTCAACCGTCATGCCCTTTAGCATTGATGCTGCTGCTACTTCGTCTGATACATTATCCGGCAAACGAACAAGTTTGGCAGCTGGGATAATACGCTCTTCAGCATAAGCGCCAACAACCATTGGATAGCCAACCCGATCACCTTCTGCAAAGCCCGTCACACCTTCGCCACATGCCATAACACGGCCAGCAGCTTCGTTGCCCGGAACAAATAGCTCATTTTCCGGAAACGGATAAATACCTGAGGTCTGATAAATATCGATAAAGTTAAGACCGATAGCTGTCTGCTCAATGAGTACTTCACCTGGACCAGGGGTCGGGGTTGGGCGGTTGCGCACCTGAAGCACATCTGCATTACCCGGCTTTTCTGCACACACAAATCTTGCCATAATATGACTCTCCTAAAATCTCGTTCATTATCTAAAAAGTAAGACAGTGATCCTAGCCTATATTTGGCGCTATTCACAATCGCTCATTTTGCTTAAGATAATGTTACGAGAGTCGATGCCACTGACTCTTATGATTTTCCCTCATTCGAGCAGGAGTTTTTCATGGATATAAGCCAGCGCGCGACAGGATTACAATCTAGCCTTATCCGAAAGATTGCTGAAGAAGGTATGAAATTGGATGATGTTATTCCGCTCTGGTTTGGAGAGGGATGCTGGCCAACATCCGATATAGCTGTCAAAGCTGCCACCGACGCGCTTGCGGCTGGTGATCATTTCTACCAACCAAATAATGGCGCTACAGAATTACGGCAGGAAATACGTCATTATCTTAGCTCCTTATATAACTATCAGGCCTCACTATCGCAAATCACTGTAACAGCCTCTGGCATGCAGGGTCTTGCCCTGACAGCCCAAGCCATTGCCTCACCAGGAGATGAGGTTGTCTGCATTGGCCCTGTCTGGCCGAATCTAGCCGAAACCTTTAAAATTTCTGGGGCTGATGTCAGAATGCATTCTCTTACTGTCCAAGCTGGGCGATGGGAGCTTGATATGGGTAGCCTGCTTGAAGCGCTTCATCCCGGCGTTCGGGCAGTATTGGTGAATTCTCCTAACAACCCGACTGGCTGGGTAATGAGTGCTGATGAGCAGAAAATACTACTCGCACATTGCCGCCTGCACGGAATCTGGCTTGTTGCAGATGATGTTTATGCACGATTATCACGTGGGATGGTTCATGCGCCAAGTTTCCTCAGCCTTGCAGATGCTGAAGATAGGTTGATATCAGTGAATTCATTTTCAAAAGCATGGTCTATGACAGGCTGGCGACTTGGCTTTGTTATTATGCCGCCAGCGCTTGAAGAAACTTTTGCCAAGCTGACCGAATTTAGCATCGCTTGTCCTGCAGGTTTTATTCAGGCGGCCGGAGCCGCTATGTTACGAGATGGCGAGCCAGAAGTTAGCCGTCTTCAGGCACGGGTTGAAGCAGGCTATGAGATCGTAAAAGACCGTCTTCAGAAGCTAGACGGTGTAAGGTTCATTCAGCCCGATGGCGCCTTTTATAGTTTCTTTTCTGTTGATGGGGTCACTGATTCGCTGGCGATGGCCCGCAGCCTGTTACATCATACAAAGGTTGGCCTTGCGCCCGGACGCGCGTTCGGTCCAGAAGGAGAGGGCCATTTGCGGCTTTGCTATGCACAAGAACCAGAGGTTCTTATCCGTGCTTTTGACCAGCTAGAAAGCGGCTTTGCGGCTGCCCGTGATGCGCAAGGGTAGGGGCTAAAATACTGTTTTCTGATAGTGACGGTTTACGCTTGCTGCGTCCTACAGCTCCCACGCAGGATAAGCGGGCCGTCAATCGCCTTTCGCACAACATCTGATTGCCCCTCATCAATCTGCTTAAGCAGCAGAGAGACCGTTTCCGCAACCATTTCATCAGCTGGCTGTCGAACTGTTGTTAGATTATAGGCTGGCCAGCTGGAGACCAGAACATCATCATAGCCTATTACAGATATATCATCAGGCACAGATAGGCCGCACTCGTATCGCAGCACATCCATAACAGCAAATGTCATATGGTCATTGGCAATGAATACCGCATCTGGCAATGGGTCAAGTGCTGCCATTATACGAGCGGCGCGGGCAGCCGCATCATAATCATAATGCCCTTCGCCGCGCCAATAAAGCGTGAGTTTTGCTGCTGCAAGGGCCGTCATAAAGCCTGCTTCACGATCCCGTTGTGTTGATGCCGTTGCCAATCCTGCAATATAGGCTGGCCGCTTATGTCCAGTTTGGGCAAGATACTCGCCGACTTTAATGCCGCCGGCAAAATTATCTGAGGTAACTGATGATATATAATCACCGCTTTGGGAGCGATTAAACAGAATGACAGGCACACCGGCTGCCTGACATTGAGCTGCCAGCGTAGATGACAGAGAAATAGAGGCAAGGATAATGCCGTCTACCTGATAATCTAAAATTTCGCCGACGATTTTATCAATAGCCGCTGCATCATCACTATTATCTGACTGGCGCACCTCACCAGCTGAGTTTTTAGACTGAGCTGCCATGAAAATGAGAACATGATAGCCGTGTGACTGAAGCGTGTTGGACAATTTTTCTAACGCATCAGGATAGAAAAAATTATCAAGGTATGAAACAAGAACACCAATAATATGTGATTTTCCGGTGATAAGAGACCGCGCCAGAATATTAGGGCGGTAGCTAAGCTCTGCAGCGGCTTGCCTGACTTTTTCAGCTGTTTTTGCGGACACAGAGCTGTCCGGTGTAAAGGTACGGCTTACAGCCGACTGGCTTACACCTGCCCGGCGCGCAACATCCAAAGATGTAATGCGCTCCCTTACTCGATCTCTTGGCATAGAAATTTCCTTTCACTACCCTGCTGTCCAGCCCCCGTCAATCATGAGGCTTGTTCCGGTAATCAGAGCCGCGGCGTCGGATGCCAAAAATACGACACCACCCATGATATCTTCAACATTCCCAACACGGCCTAATTTGATTTTCTGCGTAATCCAAGCAAGGCGTTCTGGGTCTTCAAAGGTTTTAGCTGTCAAAGCTGTTTTGATGAATGTCGGGCAAACACTATTTACTCTTATATTATGCGGCCCCCACTCAATGGCCATTGCTTTGGTAAAGCCTTCGACCGCAAACTTACTGGCGCAATAAACAGATCTATCGATTCCGCCAACATGGCCCATCTGGGATGAAATTGTCATAAGCGAGCCTGCCCGACCAGCATCAATCAGCTTTCGGCCAACATGCTGGGTTAGGAAATAAGCGCCCCGTAAATTAAGCTGCATCACCGCGTCAAAATCATCTGTATTAGCATCACGGGCCGGGCCATGACGCCCCATACCTGCTGCATTAACCATCACATCAAACGGCTCTTGTCGTGCAATAAAAGCCGCGACTGACTCAGTATCAGACACATCTAATGTCTGTGCTGTCAGAGACAAGCCTTGCGCGCGTGCTGCCTCTTCCAAGGCAGAAAGCTTGTCAGCCGAGCGGGCGATAGCAACAACATCCGCACCTGCTTCTGCCACAGCAACGGCACAAGCAAGTCCAATGCCCGACGAGGCGCCCGTTACAAGAGCACGTTTTCCGTCCAGCCTAAGCGAAGGTGTCTGAGGAAGCGTTAACATAATAAGGTCTTCTTTCTGTGGTAGTTATTCAGCAGCTTCGCCATATGGTACATTTTTTCGTCCATATCGGCGAACACGAATATTGGCCTGCTCGGCATGCCCAACAAACCCTTCTAACATACATAAACGTGAGCAATATTCGCCGATAGAGGCAGCTGCCTCATCTGTAAGGACTCTCTGATAGCTATGGGTCTTTAAAAACTTACCAACCCACAGACCGCCCGTATAACGTCCCGCTTTTTTTGTTGGCAATGTATGATTGGTGCCAATCACCTTATCGCCGTTTGCTACATTAGTGCGCGCACCA
>DGJU01000073.1:0-11693 GCA_002387605.1 Alphaproteobacteria bacterium UBA4588
AGGGGTAACGAGCTCGCTTTTTGACGCAAACAGCTATTTTTAACTTCCTGCGCATCACTCTACTGGTTAGAAAGAGGTTCAGGCAACGAGAAAAGCCATGATAGTGCGCCTTTTGGAGGTGTTGATGTTATGGCAAGAGAGATAATGGCTAGCACTGACGCCCCCGCTTTTTTTGCAGATGGTCCGGTAGATACTGTTCTTCAGGTGGCTGTTCCTGTGCCTCTGGGGCGCGGCGATGTGCTTGTCTATGACTATTATCCGCCGCAGCCTGCCGTGAATGAACAAGCGCATCAGACAGCCCCTCCACCTGTCCAAAGGGGGACAATTATCAAAGTTCCGCTTGGTAGCCGGTCTGTCTGGGGTATTGTCATGGGGTTTACACAGACGCCGCAGACACCGGCAGACAAGCTAAAACATGCTCTGTGCTGTGCCGATAGCCCGCCTCTTGCAGATGATGTTCTCAGCTTTCTTACCCATGTATCACGTTGGACGTTGGCGCCTTTTGGGGCGGCGATGAAGCTGGTCTTAAATACGCCTTCTGCGCTTGAGCCGCAGGCGCTTCAGACGCATTTTTTCTGGCAAGGGCGTGGGCCAGATGAGGCTCGCAACTTAAGCCAGCAACGCAAACGTGTTCACCAAGTTGCAGCAGACCTGCCACCCTTGCTCGCATCAGATTTGGCGCGTGAGGCGGCGGTATCTCCTGCTATTATTCGGGCGATGGCAGCAGCTGGTCAGTTGCAGACCACAGAGCTACCACGCGCCGAGCTCGTGCATGCGGTTAGTCCTGAGCGTATGGCAGCAGCCCGGGAAAACCTTGTTCTCTCCGAGGCGCAAGGCAAGATTGCACAAGGTATTGCAGAAACCGGATTTGAGGGGTTCCAGGCGCATCTTTTGGATGGGGTGACAGGGTCGGGGAAAACAGAAGTTTATTTTGACCTGGTGGCACGTTGTGTGGCGGCATCGAAACAATGTCTTATTCTGCTGCCCGAAATTGCGCTTACCAGAGGCTGGCAGGAACGCTTTGAGCGCTGGTTTGGGTTTCAGCCCGCTATTTGGCATTCTTCGGTCACGCCAGCGCGCCGGCGCGGTCTATGGCGGGCAGCAGTGTCCGGCCAACCCCTTATCGTAGCAGGCGCGCGCTCAGCCTTATTTCTGCCCTTCTCAGATTTAGGCCTTATCATTGTGGATGAAGAACATGATGGTAGCTTCAAACAGGAAGATTATGTTGCCTATCACGGGCGGGATATGGCGATTCTGCGGGCAAAAACTCAAAATATCCCAATTGTACTTGCCAGCGCGACACCGTCATTGGAGAGCTGGGTGAATGCAGGCGCGCATAAAAGGGCTAATGCGGCATCAACACTGCCAGTGCTAGAACCATTGCCGCACTGGCATTACTGGCAATTGACAGCCCGTTATGGTTCGGCAACCCTGCCGAAGGTATCGCTTATTGATATGCGTTTGAACCGCACGCCTGCTGGAAAATGGCTGTCTGATCCGCTGATAACAGCAATATCAGAACGGCTAAAGGCCCAAGAACAGTCGCTTTTATTTCTGAATAGGCGGGGTTATGCCCCGATGAGCCTGTGTAATGCATGCGGGCATCGGCGCGCGTGTCATCAATGTGACAGTCTGCTTGTTACCCATAAACAGAGAGGCAAGGTGCAATGTCATATTTGCGGCATCAGCCAGCCGCTCTTGGCGGCTTGCGAGGCATGCGGCGTTGAAGGTGAGATAAAAAGCATTGGCCCGGGTGTCGAGCGACTTGCTGAAGAAGTAAGCTTATCATTTCCGGATGCCCGTGTTGCTGTCCTGTCTAGTGATATGGTGGCTAGCCCAGAAGCTGCTGCTGTGTTTTTTGCTGCTGTAGAAGCTGGCGAGATTGATATTATCATCGGCACGCAGATGGCAGCAAAAGGGCACCATTTCCCGTTACTTACACTTGCCGCTGTTATCGATGCTGATTTAGGTCTTGATGGCGGTGATTTACGCGCAGCAGAGCGCACCTACCAGCTATTATGGCAGGTTGCAGGGCGGGCAGGGCGCGGCACATTGCCAGGCGAGGTTCTGATTCAGACTTTTCAGCCAGATAATCCTGTCATGCAGGCACTTAGTGCGCAGTCTGCTCCGACAGCAGGTGCTGCCGAAAAAGCGATTGGGGCGCGTGATATCTTTATGACAGCTGAAGCCACTGCGCGGCGGGAGGCTGGCATGCCGCCTTTTGGCCGGCTTGCCTCTGTGACCCTGACAGGCCCTGATATTACCCGTCTGGACGCGGCGGCGGCGGCGCTAGGGGCGACAAAGCCGTCTTTTGCCAAGGTTGATGTATTTGGCCCGGCACAACCACCCCTCGGGCGAATTCGGGGCCAGTTTCGGGTACGCTACCTCATCCGCGCCGATAAAGATGTCCATTTACAGAAAATCTTGAAAGACTGGCTTGATGGGGTAAAGTTGCCGCCGCAGATACGGATTAATTGTGACATTGATCCCTATAGTTTTATGTAGTCGGCCTATAAGGCAGAATTTTTGCGACATTTTCACGCGGAAAGCACTTTTTTGCCTCTGCAATGCTTGTCTTTATGATGGGGGTATGATAGCACCCGAACTGGTGGAATTTGGGTAGCCGCAAATAGGTCGTATTAGACCTGAAGTCGGCCGTTTGTTTGTGAAGCGTTTTGCTACCAACAACCCTGATGCCGCCCTGGCCAGCCCGACGGGCTGGTGGTAACGTCTTTTTCTGAGGGCAGACAAAGTGAGTTCAAACGCAAAAGGTCTTGCTGGTCGTTACGCTGGCGCATTATACGACCTCACTGTTGAGGCTAAATCTACGGATGCCGTGTCAGCTGACCTTGCAGCCGTTAAATCTCTTATTGCCGAAAATGATGATATGGCGATGCTCGTATCTTCTCCTGCTTACTCGCGCACTGAGCAGTCAAGGGCTATTCAGGCTGTGCTTGCAGCTGCGAAGGCAAACCCGCTGACAATCAAGTTTGTTGGCGCTATTGCTGAAAATGGTAGATTGTTTGTGCTACCCCAAATCATTCAAGCATTTATTGATGAAGTTGCACGTCGCAATGGTCAGGTATCTGCTGAAGTCGTTTCTGCCGTCGCGCTTGATGAAGCGCGTCAGAAATCTGTTAAAGAAACAGTTTCCCAAATTGCGGGAAGCGAAAATATATCACTGTCACTTCGGGTTGACCCGAGCTTGATAGGTGGTCTCGTCGTGCGTATCGGCTCACGCCTTATTGATACGTCACTCAAAACAAAACTTAACCGGCTTGAAGCCGCGATGAAGGGTGTTGCGTGATGGATATTCGTGCAGCTGAAATATCAGCGATCCTCAAAGACCAGATTTCCAATTTCGGAAGCGAGGCAGAAGTTGCCGAGGTCGGCCGTGTGCTGTCTGTCGGTGATGGCATTGCCCGTGCCCATGGCCTTGACCAGGTGCAGGCAGGTGAACTTGTCGAATTTGACGGTGGTGTTAAGGGCATGGCTCTTAACCTTGAGACTGACAATGTCGGTATCGTTATTTTTGGTGATGACCGCGGTATTCGTGAAGGCGATACAGTGCGCCGCACAGCATCAATCGTGGATGCGCCCGTTGGTAAAGGATTGCTGGGGCGCGTTGTTGACGCTCTTGGTAATCCAATCGATGGCAAAGGCCCGCTTGAAGATGTGACCCGCACCCGTGTGGAAGTCAAAGCGCCGGGCATTATGCCGCGCCAGTCAGTGAATGAGCCTATGCAGACAGGCCTGAAGGCGATTGATAGCCTTATCCCTGTTGGCCGAGGCCAGCGTGAGCTTATCATTGGTGACCGTCAGACAGGTAAGACTGCCATCGCAATTGATGCCTTCATCAACCAGAAGGCTGAAAATGCCGCCGCTGGCAAAGATGATAGTAAGAGACTATTCTGTATCTATGTTGCTGTTGGCCAGAAGCGTTCAACAGTTGCTCAGATTGTCCGCGCGCTTGAAGAAAATGGTGCGATGGAATATTCGATTGTGGTTGCCGCAACAGCGTCTGACCCAGCTCCGATGCAGTTCCTTGCGCCGTATACTGCTTGTGCAATGGGCGAATTCTTCCGTGATAACGGTATGCATGCTCTGGTTGTTTATGATGATTTATCAAAGCAAGCTGTTGCTTATCGTCAGATGAGCCTACTGCTTCGTCGCCCGCCGGGCCGTGAAGCATATCCAGGTGATGTTTTCTATCTTCACTCACGCCTTCTTGAGCGTGCCGCCAAGCTGAATGCCGCAAATGGTTCAGGGTCTCTAACAGCGCTTCCTGTGATTGAAACACAGGCCGGTGATGTGTCAGCCTATATCCCAACCAATGTGATTTCGATTACAGATGGCCAGATTTTCCTAGAAACCGACTTGTTCTACAGAGGAATTCGTCCTGCGGTGAATGTAGGTCTTTCTGTATCACGTGTTGGTTCTGCAGCGCAGATTAAGGCGATGAAACAGGTTGCTGGTTCCATTAAGCTTGAGCTTGCTCAGTATCGTGAAATGGCTGCCTTTGCGCAGTTTGCCTCAGACATGGATGCCTCTACACGCCAACTGCTTGAGCGCGGCGCCCGTCTAACTGAATTGCTAAAGCAGCCACAATATTCACCAATGCTTGTTGAAGAACAGGTGGCCGTGATTTTTGCGGGTGTGAAGGGTTATCTTGATAAGATTGCTCTTATAGATATTGGCCGTTTTGAAGCAGGTCTTCTAGATATGCTTCGGGGGTCTGGTAAGGATATTCTGAACACCATTCGTGATGAGCAGAAAATCTCAGATGAAACTGATGCAAAGCTGCGTGCAGTGATTGAGTCATTTGCGAAAAGCTTCGCATAAGTAAGCCGACGGGTGAGGAGTTCTGCAGATGCCTAATCTGAAGGATCTGAAAACACGGATTAACAGCGTCAAGTCAACGCAGAAAATTACCTCTGCGATGAAGATGGTGGCGGCTGCAAAATTGCGTCGTGCGCAAGAAGCAGCTGAATCAGGCCGCCCTTACGCTGCCCGTATGAGCGCAGTGATTGCCAGTCTTGCCACAAAGACAGATCGTAGCTCAGCGAGCCCGCTTCTGGTTGGCCGTGCTGATGATAAAACACATTTGCTGGTGATTATGTCAGCTGATAAAGGTCTATGTGGCGGCTTTAACGGCTCTATTGCTCGCACAGCCCGAAAATTAATTGCTGAAAAGCAGGCATCTGGTCACAAGGTTCTGGTCTATGTTGTTGGCCGCAAGGCTGGCGTTGCGCTGGGCTCTGAGATTGCGGATATCGTTTTTTCCCGCATTGAAGGCGTCCAAGGCTCACATATGACCTTTGGAAACGCATCTGAAATAGGCCAAAAAATCATTGATGGTTTTGAAGCTGAAACATTTGATTCTGTCTCGCTTCTGTATAATCGTTTTGTTAATGCGATTACACAAACTGTTACCCATACTTCGCTCATTCCTGCTGAAGTAGAGGCAACAGAAGAGACAATAGCAGACGGCCTTACAGCCTCATACGAATATGAGCCTGATGAAGCTGAAATTCTGAGTGCTTTGCTGCCGCGCAATCTTGCAACGCAGATTTTTAGTGCTTTGTTGGAATCCTCCGCAGCTGAACTAGCAGCCCGGATGACAGCGATGGATAATGCGACCCGTAATGCGGGCGATATGATCGATCGTTTAACACTTGTTTATAATCGAACCCGTCAGGCAAACATCACCAATGAGTTGATCGAAATCATCTCTGGTGCTGAAGCCCTGTAACGGTATCTCGTTCACGCAACGTAGCCTGGAGTATAATACTATGGCCAAAAATGCAGTCGGAAAAGTCAGCCAGATCATTGGAGCTGTCGTTGATGTGGAATTTGATGGAGCAATTCCAGATATTCTGAACGCGCTTGAAGTTAACAATAATGGTCAGCGCCTTGTTCTTGAGGTTGCCCAGCATCTCGGCGAATCAACTGTTCGTACCATTGCGATGGACGCAACTGAAGGTTTGGTTCGCGGCGCTGAAGCAGTTGATTCAGGCGCCCCGATTACTGTGCCGGTTGGCCCGGAAACACTCGGCCGTATCCTGAACGTGATTGGTGAGCCGGTTGATGAAGGTGCGCCGATTAAATCGAAGAAAACGGCAGCAATCCACCGCGCAGCCCCTGCCTATGTTGACCAGTCAACAGAATCAGAAATTCTTGTTACAGGCATCAAAGTTATCGACCTTCTCGCACCCTATGCAAAAGGTGGTAAGGTTGGACTATTCGGCGGTGCGGGTGTTGGTAAGACAGTCACAATCATGGAATTAATCAACAATGTTGCGAAAGCACATGGTGGATATTCAGTGTTTGCTGGTGTTGGTGAGCGGACACGAGAGGGCAACGATCTGTATCATGAGATGGTTGAATCTGGCGTTATCAAAACTGATGGGCCGGGCTCTAAAGCCGCACTTGTTTACGGACAGATGAATGAGCCTCCAGGAGCGCGTTCACGTGTTGCCCTAACAGGTCTTACATTGGCTGAATATTTCCGTGATGAAGAAGGTCAGGACGTTCTGTTCTTTGTTGATAACATCTTCCGCTTTACACAAGCTGGCTCAGAAGTGTCTGCGTTGCTTGGTCGTATCCCGTCTGCTGTGGGCTATCAGCCTACATTGGCAACTGATATGGGTGCATTGCAGGAACGTATTACTTCAACAACAAAAGGGTCAATTACATCTGTTCAGGCGATTTATGTTCCTGCCGATGACTTGACTGACCCTGCACCTGCTGCATCGTTTGCGCACCTTGATGCGACAACTGTTCTGTCACGTCAGATTGCTGAAATCGGCATTTATCCTGCGGTTGACCCACTTGATTCAACATCACGTGTTCTTGACCCACGGATTGTTGGCGACGAGCATTATAATACTGCCCGTGAAGTCCAAGAAGTACTTCAGCAATATAAGTCCTTGCAGGATATCATTGCTATTCTGGGAATGGACGAGTTGTCAGAAGAAGATAAGTTGACTGTTTCGCGTGCGCGTAAAATTCAGCGCTTCTTGTCACAGCCTTTCCATGTTGCTGAAGTCTTTACTGGCTCACCTGGCGTGTTTGTTGGCCTTGAAGATAGCATCAAAGGGTTCAAGGGTATCGTGAATGGTGACTATGATTACCTTCCAGAAGCAGCATTCTACATGGTTGGTACGATCGACGAGGCCATTGAAAAGGGTAAGAAACTAGCAGCTGAAGCTGCTTAATTCTGGCGCTGAGAAATGGCCAGTAAAGGGCCTGTAAAAGGATGTTAACCAATGGCAGAAACAACACAGCTTGAACTTGTCACGCCAGCGCGCGTGATGCTGTCAAAGTCCGTTGAGATGGTTGTTATACCGGGCAGCGAAGGCTTGTTTGGTGTGCTTGCTCATCATGCGCCTGTGCTTGCTAATCTGCAGCGCGGTGTTGTTGAAGTGCATGAGGGCGGGAAAATCATTGACCGCATCATGATTGATGGCGGCGTTGCTGACGTAACAGAAAACGGCGTGACCATTCTGGCTGAACGTGCAGAAAATCTGGATACGGCCTCATCGCAGGAAGTGCGCGAGCGGGCTTTGGCATCAACAGGTGCCGATGCAGAATTCTTAACTATTGTCGCAGAAGCGCTTTAAGACTGCCGCTACATTATCTTTCATAGAACGCTCATCCTCTGCTAAATGAGGCTGAGCGTTTTTTTATGCCTGCAATGAGGTGTCTGGTAAAATAGGAGCCGGTTAGATAAGCGGGCTGAAGACGCTCAGCACACGCTCGTAAACATCTCGTTTAAACGGCACAGCAAGGTCAATAAGCTGGTCGGGCGAGGCCCAGCGCCATTCAATAAATTCAGGCTCTTCTGTTTCAATATTGATATCGGCATCTGTTCCGGTAAACCGCAATAGCATCCATTTCTGCTGTTGCCCGCGATATGTTCCCTGCCATAACCTGTCAGACAGGGGCTGGGGAATATCATAATTTAGCCAATCAGGGTGCTCGGCGATAAGCTCAGCTTTCCGGGTGCCAGTTTCCTCGCCCAACTCACGCATACAAGCCGTGATAACATCCTCACCTTCATCAATCCCCCCTTGTGGCATTTGCCAGGCTTCAGTCACATTATCAATGCGCTTGCCAACAAAGACCTTGCCGTCATTATTAAGCAACATAATGCCAACACAAGGCCGGTAGGGTCGTTCGTTAAGAGGGAGCATTTGCAAGCCTTTCTAACAGCAGCATTTCCTTATTAAGGGATAGTTTTACGAGCGGCCTTCGCCAGTCAATCGGTCAAATACTGATAAGCCGCGAAGCAGGTCAAGGGCGCGGGCAAGCTGGTAATCAATATCAGCTGGATCGTCATCTGCCGCGTCATCATCTGCTGTTTTACTATCGGCTTTGCCCTTATCAAGTGCACCGCGTAAATCTTCTTCACGCACCGGCCCGCCCTCGACTTTTTCAATCCGGGCCAGAACTACTTCAATGTCAGGTTCAATGCCACGTGCTTGAATAGAAACACCAGACGGTGTGAAATAACGAGCTGTTGTCAGCCGCATAGCGCCATGCCCCGGCAATGGCACGATAGTCTGAACAGAGCCTTTGCCAAAGGAGCGTGTTCCCATCAGGATAGCTCTGCGATGATCTTTCAACGCGCCTGCAACAATTTCTGATGCAGAGGCAGAACCGGAATTGATGAGAATAACAATTGGCAGACCGCGGGTGATATCTCCTGCGCGCGCATAAGCGTGCTGAATGTCGCTGTCATCACGGCCACGGGTTGAAACTATCTCGCCTTCCTCAAGAAAGGCATCCGATACTCTAATCGCTTCATTGAGTAAGCCGCCCGGATTATTGCGTAAATCAAGTACAATGCCACTGAGATTTCCGTCCGTCTCAGCATATAGATCATCAACGGCATTCATCAGGCCGGGCGTCGTCTGTTCGGAAAAAGTAGTAATCCGCACATAGCCAATTGTATCATACAGGCGGGAGCGCACAGATTTGATTTTAATTTCATCGCGAATGATGCTGACTTCGAAAGGCTCATCCTGAGCGCGTTGCACCATAATACGAATCTCAGACCCTACCGGGCCGCGGAGCTTTTCAACAGCTTCGGCCAAGGTCAGTCCGACAAGACTAACATCATCAACTGTTACAATCAGATCTTCTGGCTGAAGTCCTGCTTTTGCAGCCGGGGTATCATCAATCGGCGAGACAACTTTTACAAACCCATTTTCCATTGTGACTTCAATGCCAAGTCCGCCAAACCGGCCGGTTGTCTGAACCTGCATTTTTTTAAAATTATCATCAGGCAAGTAGCCTGAATGCGGATCAAGCGAGGTCAGCATCCCATTTATCGCGGCTTCGACAAGGTCTTGGTCAGTCACCTCTTCGACATAGTCAGAGCGCACCCGCTCAAAAACATCTCCAAACAGCGAGAGCTGGCGATAAGTCTCTTCTTTGTCATCAGATTGCGCTGTGGTGAGGCTCGGCACAGCCATCGCCATTAACAGAGCGGCTGAGCCTATACTGACAAACCGAAACAAGGCTGAGGCATAGGTCTGATAATACTTCTGGAACTCTCGCATAATAATACTCGCCTTCTGGTATTACGTTCAAAAAAGGTCAGGTCTGCACAGTGCCACTTCCTGACTATATATTTCAAGTCACCTTATGTGAAATGAGCGATGTGCCGGTCATCTCATCTGGCACCTCAAGGGTTAATAAGCTGAGCAATGATGGTGCCAAATCGGCTAATGTGCCATCCCGAACTGTGGCGCTCTCATCTGCGCCAACAAGAAGACAAGGGACAGGGTTGGTTGTATGGGCTGTGTGCACAGATTGCGCCGTGCTATCCCACATTACCTCGCAATTACCATGGTCAGCAGTCACAATCATCTGGCCACCAACAGCCAGCGTTGCTGCCACCAGCTCGCCCACAGCCCGGTCAACTGTTTCAACAGCCGTAATTGCTGCAGATAAGTCGCCTGTATGACCCACCATGTCAGGATTGGCAAAATTCACGATAATGAGGTGATGTGTTCTGTTTTGGACAGCTGCAACGGCAACATCGCGCAGGTCTGCAGCAGACATTTCAGGTTGCAAATCATATGTCGCTACCTTGGGTGAGGGTACAACAGTTCGCTCTTCATCAGGAAACCGATTTTCTTGTCCGCCATTAAAGAAAAAAGTCACATGCGGATATTTTTCGGTTTCAGCCAGCCTGAGCTGGCGAAGTCCTGCCCGTGCCACAATTTCGCCTAGTCCATTAGAGAGATCTGGCGGGCTAAACAGATGCGGTACCATTCCATCAAGCGTGTCTGACAATGGTGTCATGGCAAGCCCTGGCCCTGTTAGGGGCACCCTATTATCAAGATGGCCAAAGGCACAGTCTGTTGTTTCCGGCAGAAACAAGGCGCTCATAATCTGGCGTGCACGATCAACTCTGAAATTCGCCATGATAATAGCATCGCCCGGCGCGAACCCGTCATAGCTGCCAAGACTAGTTGGGGTAATAAATTCATCTGTTTCGCCGCGGCGATAAGCTGCCTCAAGGGCGCTGATGGCGTCCTGTGCATGATTGGGTGCCTTTGCGCCAACAAGCACGTCAAGGAACTGCTGGGTGCGTTCCCAGCGTTTATCTCTGTCCATTGCAAAATACCGGCCCGTCAGGCTGGCAATCATAACCTTGTCTGGCAGGCGTGCCAATATATCAGGCATATCATGTAAGGCGGTCTGCGGCAGGGTATCACGCCCATCTGAGATAAGATGCAGGCAGACAGGGATATCTGCATCACAAAGAGCGTGTGCTAACGCAACAATATGGTCTATATGCGCATGAACGCCGCCATGTGATGTAAGGCCCGTAAGGTGAGCCGTGGCGCCGGACTGCTTCATGTCAGTGATAAAGGCAATTAAGGCTGGCAGCTGCGCTAGCTCACCTGTCTTGCAGGCTCTGGAGATACGCGGTAAATCCTGCTCGATAAGCCGGCCGGAACCAATAGTGAGATGCCCTACCTCTGAATTTCCTGGTTGCCCCTTTGGCAGCCCCACAGCCTCTTCAGATGCCGCAAGCTGACTATAGGGGCAGGTATCTCGCAATTTATCAAAGACCGGCGTCTGTGCCTTGCTGACGGCATTATGGGCAGGCTCATCAGATAATCCCCAGCCATCCATGATGCAGAGGGTAACAGGTCTTATCGGAGCGATAGAATTTTTGGACTGTGACATGATGGTCGTAATATAGGCTTGTTTGAAAAGGAGGCAAGCGTGATAGCGAATCAGCTCCGGTGATAGGGATGGCCGGTAGAAATCATCTCTGCCCGATAGAGCTGCTCTGCCAGCATGGCGCGAAACAGCATATGCGGCCATGTTGCGCTGCCGAATGCGAGCTTCTGGTCAGCGCGTGCCAGTAAATCTGGATGATGGCCGTCTGCGCCGCCAATCGCAAAGTAAGTTGCCGGAATGCTATCATCGCGCCAGCGCACAAGAAGCTTTGCTAAACCTTCAGAACTGGTATCCTTGCCATACGGGTCAAGGCAGACAAGACGGGCACCTTTTGGTGCTTTTTCATCAAACCACGACATAATTTTAGAAGATTCATCTTTGGTGCGCTGCGGTCCAGCAGGCAATTTTGTATCAAATTCAATGAGCGAGCCACGCTGTGGCAAACGTGAGAGATACATCTCCCATAGCTGCTTTTCAGGGCCATCCTT
>DGJU01000073.1:11764-16460 GCA_002387605.1 Alphaproteobacteria bacterium UBA4588
TATACCGCTATTGGACATAATCAGGCATCGGCCGTGATATGTACAACCTCATCCACACTATCAGGCTGCCACATGCGCTCAAGAGCGTAAAAATCACGGACTTCTGGGCGGAACAGATGAACAACGACTTCTGCAGTATCGAGTAACACCCAATCGGCTTGCTGCGCACCTTCTTTGCCCAGCACTTCAACGCCAGCTTTTTTAAGACGCGTATCGATATGTTCAGCCATAGCCGCAACCTGACGTGATGAACCGCCAGAGGCAATCACCATAAAGTCTGCAATGGATGACTTCCCGGCAAGCGGGATAGACACGATATTTAAACCCTTATCATCGTCAAGCGACTGCAACACCAGGTCTTTTACCTGATTAGGGGTTAGCTGCTGAGTATCATTGGTAATGATGAACTCTCCTAAAGCAAATCTACTAAGGTCTATAGCTGAGTGCCCTTAATAGCCTGTTTTTGCAAACTGGGCAAGTAAGCGCCCTCATAAGCTAGCGTGCGCCGGCGCGTAGGAGCGTTGCTGAGAGGGGATTTCTGGTCTGATGAATAAATGACCAGCCATATTTCTGGCGTCCGTGCCTAACAGGTTGCTTCTCGCGCCCAAGGCGACGCGGTGACATGATGCGGCGTTTATGCCCTAGAAGAGCTGCGCCTGCCGAGCCTAATGCGCGATAGGTATAACCTGGCCGGTTCATAACAAGAATCGGAACCGTGCCGGCAATAAGAGCTGCTCTGTCCCACGCTGAAAATTGTTCAAGATTATCAGCGCCCATTATCCAGAAAAACTGGGGATGGGCAAAAAGCTGGCCTAGCTTACGAAGTGTATCAGCCGTCTTTGTTGTATGATGACGGCGCTCAAAGTCCAGAACGCGGAGCCATCTGGGCTGTGCAAGCATCCGTGCATAATCAAGTCGGTCTTCAAACTTCGCCATTCCATCCGATGTCTTTAACGGGTTTTGTGGGCTAACAAGCCACCAGACCTCATCGAGCCCAGCTGCAACGCGCGCTTGTTCTGCAATATACAGATGACCGTCATGCGCTGGATTAAACGAGCCGCCCATAAGCCCGATACGTCTGTGATATCGGAAGCTTGGTACAGCTGAAAATAGGTGCCGCCGATGCGGCTTGTTAGGCGCGTTTTTGACCATTGCCGCGGACAATATATTTAAAACTGGTAAGTTGTGTTACGCCGACAGGACCACGCGCATGTAGCCTGCCAGTTGCGATACCGATTTCAGCCCCCATGCCAAATTCGCCGCCATCTGCGAACTGGGTTGACGCATTATGCATTACAATCGCGCTATCAACATGGGTGAGGAACTCTGCTGCTTCTTTATCATCGGAGGTGATAATTGATTCTGTATGACCAGACCCGAACTGGCTGATATGCCACATCGCATGTTCCATATCATCAACAATTTTTATAGCGATTATGGGCGCTAGAAATTCCTGACCAAAATCATCATCTGCTGCTGCAATTACGCGCGCATCACAGGCTGTTATCACCGCATCGCCGCGCACCTCGCACCCGGCATCAAGGAGGGCTGATACAATCGGCATAGCATGACTATCAGCCACTGCTTTATCGATTAAAATGGTTTCTGCAGCACCGCAAATACCAACCCGCCGCATCTTCGCATTTACGGCGATATCCACAGCCATCTGGCGCTCAGCCCCCGGTGCAATATAAAGGTGGCAGATACCCTCAAGGTGGGCAAAGACAGGAACTCTGGCTTCTTGTTGAACGCGCCCAACCAGACCTTTGCCACCGCGCGGAATAATCACGTCAATCTCACCAGCCGCGGCAAGCATTGCCCCCACGGCACGCCTGTCAGTTGTCGGCATGATCTGAATAGAGGCATGCGGCAGGCCCGCCTCTCTAAGGCCTGACTGCATCAGTGATGCAAGCAGGCTGCTGGTATTTTGCGAATCACTTCCGCACCGCAAAAGCGCCGCATTTCCTGATTTAATACAGAGACCGGCAGCATCTACAGTAACATTTGGGCGCGATTCGTAAATCACACCAATGACCCCAAGGGCTGTGGCAACCCGCGCAATATCAAGGCCAGTAGGAACAGTCCAGCGGGCTAGCTCGGCGCCAAGCGGGTCGTCAAGCTGTGCAATGACCTCAAGTCCTTGTGCCATTGCCTCAATGCTGTCCGGCGTTAAGGTAAGCCGGTCAATAAAAGCAGCTGTTAGCCCTGTATCGGCGCCGCGCGCCCTATCGCGCTGGTTGGCGCTTAGAATATCAGCCTCAGACGCGCGGAGTGCTGCTGCTGCTGCAATAAGGGCGGCATTACGCGCTGCATTGTCAGACTGACCAAGACTATGTTGAGCAGCCCTAGCCTCTGCTGCCATAGTCGTAATAAGGCTAGCGGCTGCTTGTTCTGTTAGGGGCGCTATTTGCTGGTTATCATTAGTCATCTGACAAACTCCTTGCTGATTTTGCTGATGCTGTTGTGAGGACTAAATCATCTGCATGTATAAGCTCAGCGCGGCCTTCATATCCGACAAGCTCTTCAAAATGAGCGCTTTTTTGACCCTTGAGCAGAGTAGCCTCTGAGAAGGAATAACCGGCAAGACCATGACCAAGCACACTACTATCTGGTCCAAGCAGGGTAACAAGATCGCCGCGCTCAAAAGGCCCTGTAAGGGAGGTGACGCCAACTGGCAAAAGTGATTTTCCTGCTGTAAGGGCTGTAACCGCGCCAGCATCAAGGGTAATAGCCCCTTTTGGATCAAGCGCGCCTGCAATCCAGTTTTTGCGCGCTGTTGTTGGGCTAGTTTGTGCATGGAACAGGCTATATCGTCCCCCATTCATCAGCGCAGAGACGGGCCGGTTATGCTGGCCATCACAAATCAGCATGGCGACACCTGCCTGTGTTGCAATCTTTGCAGCAGCCAGTTTGGTTGCCATACCGCCAGAGGCAAAATCTTGATGCGAGGTGCCTCCCATTGCTAGAATCTCATCAGAAATATCGTGAATTTCCGAGATATGTTCTGCTGCTGTGTCATGATGGGGGTTGGCTGTATAAAGCCCGTCCACATCTGATAGCAGGATAAGCAAGTCAGCCGAAATCATCGCCGCCACGCGCGCTGCTAGCCGGTCATTATCTCCGAATCGGATTTCATAGGTAGTGATGGTGTCATTTTCGTTCACCACAGGTACAGCGCCCAGCTCAAGGAGGGTAGATGTTGTTGCGCGGGCATTAATGTGACGACGGCGGGTTTCGGTATCATCTGGTGCCAGAAGTATCTGGGCTGTTTGAATATCATGAACCCCCAGAGCTGCCTGCCATTTCTGCACCAGCTCAACCTGTCCTGTTGCAGCAGCTGCCTGCTTTTCTGCGAGCTGGATGGCGCCGCGTCCAAGATTGAGCTTTTCACGGCCAAGAGCGATCGCGCCAGACGAGACAAGAATGACTTGTTTGCCGCGCGCACGAAGCATGGCGATATCATCACCAAGACCGGCCATCCAAGATGCATTGGCCTGTCCTGCCTTTGGATCAAACACTAATGCGGAGCCGATTTTAATAACAATCCGGTCTGCTTTGTTAAGAAGAGACGCAAAAACGCTGTTATCAGATACGCCCAGAGATGTATCGCTCATCACGGTTTCTTTCCTTACGCATCATCATGTGGCTGCCATTCTGTTTCTGGCATAGTGGCGCGACGTTCAGCTTCTGCTTCGGCAGTAATCGTGTTGAAAAGTGCGCGTAAAACATCTTTTACACCAGTCCCCGAAACAGACGACATGGACATAATGTGCTCTACGCCCTCAGCACGCAAGGCATCTGATAAGTCTGTTAGATAGTCATCTGGTGCCGAATCACTCTTTGAGAGCACGATAAGTTCTGGTTTGCGGGCAAGCCCCTCATCATAGGCAGCAAGTTCCGAGCGAATCGTGCGCCAATTCTGCAATGGGTCTGATGCTGTCGAATCAATCAGATGCATTAATACCCGGCACCGTTCTACATGACCGAGAAAGCGGTGACCAATTCCAGCTCCATGATGCGCGCCTTCAATAAGGCCGGGAATATCTGCCATAACAAATTCATGATCATCAATACCCACAACACCTAGATTAGGATGCAATGTGGTAAAGGGGTAGTCGGCAATCTTAGGCCGGGCCGCAGACACAACAGACAAAAAGGTCGATTTGCCGGCATTCGGCATGCCAACAAGACCGGCATCAGCTATCAGCTTCAGCCGGAGCCATACCCACATCTCAATGCCAAGTTCACCAGTTTGGTGTTTTCGGGGTGACCGATTCGTTGCTGATTTAAAAAACGCATTTCCCTTACCACCAATACCGCCATTAAGCAGGGTGATTTCCTGACCTTCTTTGGTAAGATCGACAAGAACGGTTTCGCCGTCTTCGGCTAGGATTTGGGTGCCAGCAGGTAGCCGTAAGATGACATCACCGCCCTTTGGGCCTGACCTATCGCGTCCCGCACCTGGAACGCCGGCCTTGGCTTTGAAATGCTGCTGATACCGATAATCGATGAGCGTGTTTAAGCCGCTAACACAACGGGCAATAATATCACCGCCCCTGCCGCCATTACCGCCATCAGGCCCGCCCAGAGGCTCATTTGCTTCACGGCGAAAACTGACAGCGCCTGGGCCACCATTTCCGGACTTCACAAAGATTTTAGCCTGATCGAGAAACTTCATCTGAACTATCTTGCCTTA
>DGJU01000073.1:16507-17001 GCA_002387605.1 Alphaproteobacteria bacterium UBA4588
GGTCATCCCTTTTGTACAAATTTAACGTCTATTATGTAAAATCAGTGATACGCTGGCGTTATTCAGCCGCTGCAGCACCGTCTACAATAGACACAAACATCTTTCCGCCTGATCTCTGACGAAACGCGACCTTACCATCGGTAAGTGCAAAAAGGGTATGATCCTTGCCCATGCCAACATTATCGCCCGGGTTCACCTTAGTGCCACGCTGGCGCACAATAATGTTGCCCGCAATAACAGCTTCGCCACCAAATTTTTTCACGCCTAAACGGCGACCAGCTGAGTCGCGTCCGTTTCTGGAACTACCGCCTGCCTTTTTATGTGCCATGGGTTACTCTCCGTTCTTGAAAATCGTCTCTTAAGCGTCTTTTTTAGCCGCTGCTTTTTTTGCTGCAGGCTTCTTAGCTGCGGCCGCTTTCGGGGCTGCCTCTTTGGTCGCTGCTTGTTTTTTTGCTGCAGGTGCCTTTTTTGCAGCAGCTTTAGCCGCAGGCTTA
>DGJU01000073.1:17066-17937 GCA_002387605.1 Alphaproteobacteria bacterium UBA4588
CGTGTCTGGCTTACGACCTGTGCTTCCACAGAGGCGTTTGCAACAGTTGGACGACCAACTGTAACAGTTTCGCCGTCGCCCAGCATCATCACTTCATCCAGTGTGATCTGTGCGCCTTCGTCTGCCTCTAATTTTTCAACCAGGATGGTGTCATCCTTGGCAACGCGGTACTGCTTTCCGCCTGTTTTCACCACAGCATACATGGCGATATCCTTAACTCAAAAAAGTTGAAACCTAATCTCAGCCATAAGAGGTGTGCCAAAGACATATCTCTTATTCCGTTAGCATGAGCGTCCGGACTATACTCACAGCCATTAGAATGTCAAGCCTGAACGAGTGTTTCGCCTGATTTAGACTCTGCTCCCCACTGCGGTATTTTTCTAGCCCCCAGCAAATGGCTGGTCGATACGCGGATTATAGGGGTTTTGGCCCATTTCAAGGTGAAGCTGATGCCCGTCATAAGGATGGGCCCGGGCCACGTCCTCGTTAAGCTCAACACCCAGCCCCGGTTTGTCCGATGGCAGAATATAGCCATCTTCCCAGGTGAGCGGTGTTGTCAGTAGCGTGCTGTGGAACCCGTCCATTTTCTGAATTGATTCCAGAATGAGAAAGTTCGGAATGGCGGTAGCGAACTGGATATTTGCAGCAGCAACAATTGGGCCGCAATAAAGGTGCGGTGCAACCATCACATGACGAACAGCTGCCAAAGCTGCGATTTTTACGGCTTCACGCATGCCGCCAGCACGCCCCAGATTAGGCTGAACGATAGCAACAGCTCCTGCATCAATAAAAGCTGCAAATTCAGAGGCGCCGCATAATCGTTCTCCTGCCGCGATGGGAATAGAGCTTGCGCGCGCAACTTTTGCCATTT
>DGJU01000040.1 GCA_002387605.1 Alphaproteobacteria bacterium UBA4588
GCAGGGGCCGCATCATAATAGAGGTTAGGAGACTAGGGCAATGAAGCGTCAGGTGACGATGCTGTTGAAAAAAGGACTGCCGGCGCTCTTTGTTCTGGGCGGGTTTTTCATGATTTATACCTGGCTGCAATCAACCAAGCCAGACGTGGTAGCGCGCTCCCCTAGTGAACAAACCTGGACGATTACTGTTATCGAAGCAAAGATGGGTATTGCCCGTCCTGCAGAACGAGCCTTTGGAACGGTGGTTGCTGCGCGTGATGCCGAGCTGCGCTTTGGCGTTGCGGGCGAGGTTGGTTTTGTATCGGATAACTTGCAAAACGGGGTTGATGTGCAGGCAGGAGACGTTCTGGCAAAGCTGGATTTAGAGCGCCTGACCCTGGCATTAAATGATGTCCGGGTGCAGATGGATGCAGAAAAACGTCAAGGCGATGCTCTTACGCGCCAAGTTGAACTGAGAACAAGGGCTGTTGAACGGCTCACCAAAATGCTGTCACGCAATGTTGCAACAGAAGCAAAGGCAGATGAGGCTGAGCTTGCCCTTTCTGTTGCCGGCAACCAGCTTGTCCAATCTCGTGCCAAGCTAAAGCAGCTCAAAGTAGCTGAAAAGAACCGGCTGAAAGATTTAGAAGACGCAACACTCATAGCACCATTTGATGGCACATTGTCAGCTGTTAGCCTTGCCCTTGGCAATCGGGTAAGCAATGCAAATAAAATCGCCACATTAACTGATTTAAGCAGGCTGGAAGTGCCGTTTGTGGTTGCCGCTGATATATATGCGAATGCCCCAAGCCTTATTGGCCAGACGATTAGCTTGTCATGGCAATCTGGCGGCAAGGTTGTTGCGACCGCACAAGCTGTTCTGACGCGGTCTGAAATTATTGTTGATAAAACAGATGGCGGCGGGCGGCTTTATGCTGAATTACCAGCTGATGCTGCGCGAACATTGCCGCCGGGCGCCTTTGTCCAAATTGATTTTATTGGACGCGAATTTGTCGATGCATTTGAATTGCCCGAAGAAGCACTGGTCGGACAGGATAAAGTATATGTTGTTGAAGAGGGGCGCGCACGCGAAAGACTGATTACGGTTCTGCAACGCGCGCCAGGCCGGATTTGGGTCTCTGGCGCGTTGATGACAGGTGATAAAGTCATTGCGACCAGATTGCCGGGGATAGGCGACGGACTAAAAGTCAGAATAGCAGACACGAAATAGCGTAAGCAGGGCAGCACGCCTTTTCTAACACACTCATCAAACGGCACCCATTAGGATTGAGAAAAAAAGGAGCAAAGACGCGATGTTTTCCGCAATGATTGAATTCTTTGCTCGCCACCGTACGGCGGCAAACTTGATTATGATACTGATGCTGGCCGTTGGCGTGGCCTCCACCATGCGACTGAACAAGCAGTTCTTTCCGGATGTTGATGTCGAAATCATTGGTGTTCAGGTTGCCTGGTCAGGCGCGACGGCTGAAGATGTTGATAATAATATTATTCAGCCGCTTGAGCCGGAACTGCGCACGATAGCCAATGTAAAAAAAGTGAATTCCATGTCCTATGAAGGGCTAGGGGTTGCACAGATAGAGTTTGAATTTGGCTCAGACATGCAAAAAGCCCTTGCTGATGTTGAAGCAGCTGTTGGGCAGGTTGCTTTCCCGACTGAGGCTGAAGCGCCTAAAATCATAAAAGGTGAATTCTACGATACGATTTCAAAAATTGTCTTACATGGGCCCTATCCGCTTGAATCACTTGGCTATCATGCCAAGGTTATCAAAGAAGATTTGTTGCAGCGCGGCGTTGATAAAGCGTCTATCTTTGGCCTGCCTGAGTTTGAAATTCTGATTGAGATAAAGGAATCTGAATTGGCCCGTCTCGGGTTAACCTTGAACGATATTTCGCGTGTCGTTGCGGGCAGTTCTATTGATGTTCCTGCTGGACGGTTTGCTGATGGCGCGCTTCGGGTCCGCTCACTGGGGCTTCGAAAAACAGCACCCGAATATGAAGATATCAAAATTTTGGTTCGGGCCGATGGCAGCGCTGTCACACTAGGTGATGTTGCAACCATCAAAGATACATTCAGCACGCCTGCAGACCTTTATGAGCATGATGGCAATCCAGCGATTGTTATTCTTGTTCAGCGCGGCAAAACCAGTGACTCTCTTAAAACAAATGCAATTGTTCAAAATTACATTACGGAAAAGCGCGCTACCCTGTCTGATGGGCTGATGCTTGACCAGTTTGATGTCCGCGCTGACCTGATTTCACAACGTATTATGCTGATGGTTCAGAACGGTCTTGGCGGCCTTGTTCTGGTGATGCTGGTACTATTTGCCTTTTTGCCATTCCGCGTTGCCTTCTGGGTTGCAACTGGTATTCCTGTTGCGTTTCTGGCGACGTTCGGTGTGATGTTTGCAACTGGGCAGTCGATCAATATGATTTCGCTGTTTGGCCTTATCATGGCGCTGGGTATTGTGGTTGATGATGCCATTGTGATTGGTGAACATGCTGAATATCTGCGCAAAAAGCGGAATATTCCGATAGAATCTGCTGCCATCCTCGCAGCGAAGCGGATGGGGCCACCGGTTATTTCAGCGATGCTGACAACTGTTGCTGCCTTCCTGCCGCTCTTTATGATTAAGGGCATTATCGGGGTGATTATCGGCGCTATTCCAGCGGTAGTCTGTGCCGTTCTTCTGGCAAGTCTGATTGAATGTTTCTTTATTCTGCCTGCCCATCTTGGTCATTATGGGGGGCGCGAAGATCAAAAACCCTCATGGTTCAGGCAGCGCTTTGATAATGGGTTTGACTATCTAAGGGATGTCATTTTTGGTGTTCTTGTGACAAAGGCGTTTCAGTTCCGCTATGTGACATTCGCCTTTGCAGTAGGTCTGCTTTTGTCGGCCGTTGGGATGATGACGAGTGGACGTGTTAACTTTGTATTTTTCTCCTCCCCCGAAGCCGACCGGATTTATGCGAATGTTGTGATGGCCTCAGGCTCAACCCGAAGCCAGACCGAAGTGATGCTGACCGAAATAGAACGGGCGCTTGTTTCTGTTGAAGACGAGTTATCCGATAGCAAAAATGACCTTGTCGTTTTCTCACTTGGTGTCATCGGAACAAATATCCGCGGCGATGATGGTGAACTGGCCGTTGGGGCAAATGATTTACGCGCAGGGATGGTCATTGAACTGAAAACAGCTGACCAGCGCAGTGTTCGCGCTGATGAATTTGTGACTGCATTACGGACAGCTATTATCCCGATGCCGGGGCTGGAGCGTTTGATTGTGCGTGCCCCGCAAGGAGGGCCGCCGGGACGTGAGCTTGATATCCGCTTGATGGGAGATGATTTAGACCAGCTTAAAATAGCGGCTCTGGATGTTATCCAGCTAACAGAAGCCGTTGCTGGTACATCTGATGTTGAAGAGAATCTGAATTATGGCGTGGAAGAAAGAATTGTTCGTCTCTCGCCGCTTGGCCGCTCACTAGGCTTTACGGTTGAAACCATTGGCGCTCAGGTGCGGGCTGCACTTGATGGGGCGGTGGTGCGCCGTTTCCCTCGCGGTGATGAGGTTGTGACTGTTCGTATTGCCTTGCCAAAAGATGAGGTTGCAACAGATAATTTGGCAAATTTACGGCTGATTACCCCGCAAGGCACCTATGTTAATCTGGGCGATGTGGCCTCAATTGAAAACAGGCTCGGCTTTTCGGTTGTCCGGCGTAAGGATGGCTTTAGGGAAGTTGCTATTCAGGGCGATCTGGATGATAAGGTTCTGAATACATCGCAGGCCGTTGAAGCGCTTGTCGAGGGTGATTTTGGACAATATGTGAAGGATAATAATCTGCGCTACCGGTTTGATGGGCGCGATCAGGAACAAAATGAAGCTTTTGCTGATATTGGGACTGGCGGACAGCTTGCCCTGTTGAGTATCTATGCCATTCTGGCATGGGTTTTTGCGAGCTGGACACGTCCTTTTGCTGTTATGATCATGATCCCGTTTGGCCTTATCGGGGCTGTGTTGGGGCATTATGTGATGGGGCTTAACCTCAATATTCTATCATTTTTTGCGCTGATTGCACTATCCGGAATTGTGGTGAATAATTCGATTATTCTGGTGTCGACGATTGAGCGGCGGCTGGAAGAATCGGGGGGTGACTTCGAACGTTCGGTCATTCAAGGAACCGTAGATAGATTGCGGCCTGTCCTGCTGACATCGATGACGACGATTGGCGGATTATCAACCTTGATGTTTGAAACATCCTTGCAAGCGCAGTTTCTTATTCCGATGGCAACAACGATTGTCTTTGGGCTTGCGGTAACAACAGGTCTTGTGCTGTTTTTAGTGCCGGCAACACTTGGTATCGGACGCGATTTGGACGTTCTTGTCTCACGGCTATGGCATCTTATCCGCTCAGGGGTTAGATCTTATTTTTCTGGCGCCTAAAACATGTTGCGGAGAACATCAGTATGACTGGACAAAAAACACCGGGTGGCGGCGCAAAAAAGGGTAGCTCCGGCCGGTCCTATAAATCCAAGACAGGTCTGACCCGTCAACCACGTAAAATGCGCGGCCTCAAGCCTTCATCACAGCGCTGGCTTACCCGCCAGCTTAATGACCCGTTCGTTGCGGAAACCCAGTCACGCGGCCTTCGCTCGCGCGCGGCAATCAAGCTGGAGCAGATGGATGACAAGCATCAGTTCTTAAAACCTCATATGCGGGTTATTGATTTGGGATGTGCGCCGGGAGGCTGGCTTCAGGTTGTCTCGAAGCGGTGCCGGCTTGATGCTGGTCTTGGCGCGCTTGTGGGTATTGATCTGCTGGAAACAGAGCCGCTTGGCGGCGCGACGATTATTCTGGGTGATATTACTGAGCCGGAGATGCTAACAGCTGTTCATAGCGCTATTGGCGGCCGTGCAGATGCTGTGCTGTCTGATATGGCAGCATCGACAACAGGCCATCGGAGCACCGACCATCTTCGAACGATGGCTTTGTTGGAGCTGGCAATTGATTTTACAACCGAAGTGCTTGAACCGGGCGGTATCTTCCTTGCCAAGGCATTCCGCGGCGGTGCTGATAATGACATTATGCAATTGCTCAACAAGCAGTTTGACAAAGTACGCTATCTTAAGCCAGCAGCGAGCCGCGCTGAATCAGTCGAAACCTATCTTCTGGCAACAGGGTTTCGTGGTGCGCT
>DGJU01000018.1:0-7486 GCA_002387605.1 Alphaproteobacteria bacterium UBA4588
ATGCTTAAAGGCATTTTTATCATCTTCTTTTTTCAGCTTATTGGTGAAGTTATTCAGCAATATTTTGGGCTATTAATTCCAGGACCTGTGGTCGGTCTTATTCTGTTGCTGATAGCTCTTATCTGCACAAAAGGAATGAGCAGTCCTGTGATAGCGGTGTTAAGCACGTCTATCTCTCAGTCTGCTGACGGCATTCTGGGGTATCTATCTTTGCTATTTATTCCGATTGGCGTTGGGGTAATCATGCATCTGCAATATCTGGAAAATAATATCCTCAGCGTTATGGCTGTTATTCTGATTGGCACGGTTTTATCGCTTGGGCTGACGGCGGTTCTGTTTGAGCGTCTGACGAAACATAATGATGACTGATCCCTCCCGCCTTTATGAAATCTGGGTCTATCTTCAGGCAGAGCCACTATTCTGGCTTACCCTGACAATCGGAGCCTATCTGTGCGCTGATTTTCTGTATCAGAAAACAAACCTATTCCCATTGCTAAACCCTGTTGCGATGAGCATTTTGATTGTAAGCGGATGCTTGCTAATATTTGATATTGAGTATGAGCGTTATTTTAGCGGCGCCAAATTTATCCACTTTCTGCTTGGCCCGGCGACTGTGGCGCTGGCTGTTCCGATTTATCAGAATTGGCGCATTATCCGGTCCGAAAGCATGGTTATCCTGACAGTGATTATTTTAGGCTCGGTATTTGCTGTGCTTATCTCATACGGGCTTGGCCTTCTGTTCGGCCTTGATAGCGTGACGATTGCGTCTCTGATGCCGCGAAGTGTCACAGCCCCAATTGCGATGGGTATTTCTGAGCTTATTGGCGGCATTCCGTCTCTAACTGCCATTATTACGATTATCACAGGAATTATAGGGGCCTCGCTTGGCACCTTTACGCTAGATATATTGCGGGTCAAAAATATGGCGGCACGCGGCTTTGGTATCGGGCTAGCAAGTCATGGCATTGGCACTGCGCGCGCAATGAGCCGCAATCAGACAGCCGGCGTGTTCGCTGCTGTTGCTATGGGACTCAGCGGCATTGTTACCTCGTTAATCGTGCCGCTCGTCTTTCAGCTGTTATTTTAAGCAAGCCCAGCCGGCCTATTAGAGTTCTTCTAATTCGGTAATCATGTCCGCAATCATATCAAGGCCAAGATGCCAGAAGGAAGGTTTCGTCGCATCAAGACCAAAGGGTGCGAGCGCCTCATCATAACGCTGTGTGCCACCTGCCATGAGAAGCCCGCGATAATCATTTACAAACATCTGACGGTCATCTTCAGCGCGCGTCTGGTAGCTTTGCCAGAGAGCATTCACAAGGCAATCACCAAAAGCATAGGCATAGACGTAAAACGGTGTATGCACAAAATGCGGGATATACGCCCAGACAGGCCGATAATCATCATCAAGCCGGATAGCTGGCCCGAGGGCGGCTGTTTGCGTCTCCATCCAGATGTCTGACATATCTTCACTCGATAGCTCGCCGCTCCTACGTGCTTCATGAAACTTTGTTTCAAAGTTATGAAACGCAATTTGGCGGACCACCGTATTGAGCATATCTTCTACCTTGCCAGCGAGCAGAAAACGTCTGGCATCCGGCGATGCGGCATCACGTACAAGCGCCTGAAACGCCAACATCTCAGCAAAGACAGAGGCTGTCTCAGCAAGGGTCAGCGGCGTATCTGCCATAAGATAGCCCTTTTCGGCCGCCAACACCTGATGGATACCATGTCCCATTTCATGCGCAAGCGTCATGACATCACGTGCCTTGCCATTAAAATTCATCAGGATAAAGGGATGGGCAGACGGCACTGTTGGATGACTGAAAGCGCCAGATGCTTTACCAGAACGCACGCCTGCATCAATCCAGCCTTCATCAAAAAACCGGCGGGCAATGGCTGCCATTTCTGGATCAAACCCAGCAAACGCATCCAGCACAATGGCTTTTGCATCATCCCAGCTATAGCGCCTATCATCATCACCCGGCAGCGGCGCGTTTCTATCCCACCAATCAATGGTTTCAGTTCCCATCCAGCGCGCTTTTAGCTGATAGTAGCGATGGGCAATTTCACCTGTTCTGGCATTCACAGCCTCGCACAAGGCATCTACTGTACTATCATCAACATCATTCGCCACGTTTCGCGATGAGACAGGACGCTCAAACCCACGCCATCTGTCATCAACTTCTTTATCTTTGGCAATCACATTCAGGATCAAAGAAAACAGGCGCTGGTTTTCTGCCATAACAGCGGAGAGCGACAATCCTGCTTCGCGTCTGATAGACGGGGTCGTGCTTGTCATATGATTGAGAATTTCGGCTTCTGTTACCACGCCGCCCTGAAACGGAAATTGCAAGGCGGTTGATGTCTCATCAAATAAGCGAACCCATGCGCCGCGTCCAGTTGGCGCACGTTCCACCAGCATTTGTTCTAGCCGAGGTTCAAGCTGATAAGGCGCAGAGGCCCGCAACACACGCATCCATGGCTGGTAGTGATAAAAGTCAGGATCCGTCAATGCTACCTGATAATGCGCATCTGGCAGAGTGCCTAATTCTAGCTCAACAAACAGAAGCTTTGAGGATAGCGCAGAAATAGTTTCTCTCATATCCTGCGCATACTGGCCTGTCTTTGGGTCGGACATATTAGCAGCAAATTTCAGATCTGCATGCGAGAGAATGCGCGAGAAAGTCTCGGCCAACGCCTGATAGCGCTCAATGACAAAGACTAGCTCAGATGGCGTTGCCTTATCAAGCTTACCTTCAAATGATGTCACTTCGGCAAGCGCTGCACGTACCTTATCAAGGTCGGCATAAGCGCCTTTTCCTTCATCATCATAAAGATGTGTTAAATCCCACTGTGGAAGTGTATCCAGCATTATCAGCCCTCTTTTTGCTACTGTGACAAATCACAATTGTCTTATAGCAGGCAGGGTGGGGTAATGAGAAGGGGCTGTTGCACGAAGCGGATAGGTTCTTTTTACATGCCGTCAGATACGATATGCCGTCTTTATCATATCAGCGGCTTTTTCAGCAATCATGACCGTTGGCGCATGGGTATTACCAGACGTAATCTGCGGCATGACAGAGGCATCAACCACCCGCAATCCGCGCATCCCATGTACCCGCAATTCTGCATCAACAACATCACCTGCCGCTTTATCCGGCCCCATTCGGCAGGTTGAAACAGGATGATAAACTGTATTTCCTGTTTCGCGCGCAAAGGCAAGCAAGCCTTCATCATCACCAATTTCAGGGCCTGGGCGCACTTCGCGCTTCACAAGGTCCCTCAGACAGTCTGCTGCCATAATCCGGCGGGCGATTTTCATTCCCTCAACCAGAACAAATCTGTCATGTTCTGCTGTCAGATAGCGGGGCGCAATTTCTGGTGCAACCAGTGGATCAGCAGAGGTAATATGGACATGTCCGCGACTATGCGGGCGTGACTGGTTTGGCCCAATAGATAGCCCCGGAAACTTATCAAAGGTACGTTTTGCTGGATTGGCAAAGCTGGCATGAGCAACAAGGAACTGAATATCAGGTTCATCAATAACAGGGTCGCTTTTCACAAACCCCCCCAGAATACCCGCTGGCATAGACAAGCTGCCGCGCTGATGTAGCAGATAAGTAGCAAGCTCACCCAGAAGCTTTATGCCGCGGGTTTTTTCATTCAGCGAGATAGGCTGGCTTAGCTCCCATGTGAGGCGCGTAAGGTAATGGTCTGTTAGATTTTCGCCAACACCCTTGCTCTCGCACCTCACCTTAATCCCTAGTTCGGCTAGCCTGTCTGGCTGACCAATACCTGATAATTCAAGTAATTGTGGTGACTGGATTGCCCCGGCACACATAATAACTTCATGAGACGCAAATAGGTCTTCAGTCCTGCCTCGCCGGCGCACCTTAACCCCTATCGCATGGCAGGCATCATCGCTGGCAAACAGGAGTGTTTGTGCCTGCGCACCCGTCATAATCGTCAGGTTCTTGCGGCTCTCAATGGGTTTTACAAAAGCGCGGTAGGCAGATTGGCGCCGACCATTTTTCTGATTCAGCTGATAATAGCCAAACCCAAATTGCCCTGCCCCGTTATAATCATCATTCCGCGGATAGCCGCATTCTTCGGCAGCATCCATAATCGCATCTAGCGCGGGGTAGCGCGTGCGCGGCTGATCAATATGCATCGGGCCACCCGTGCTATGATAGCCATCATCGCCTGCTGTATCCTTCGGCTGGAAATCTTCGGATTTGTGAAAATAAGGCAGGATTTCATCAAAGCTCCAGCCCGGATTGCCGCGCTGGGCCCACCCATCATAATCTGACGCCAACCCGCGCACATACAACATGCCATTAATCGAGGAGGTGCCGCCGAGCACTTTACCGCGCGGCATTTTCAGCTGTCTGCCGCCCAGATAATCTTCATCCGCCGTGGTAAACATCCAGTTCAGAGAGGGGTTCACCATGGTTTTTACAAAACCAGCTGGAATATGAATAAACGGGTTAGTATCTGCCCCGCCCGCTTCAACAAGAAGGACGCTGACATCTGGGTTTTCACTCAACCGTGCGGCCAGAACACAGCCTGCCGATCCAGCCCCGATAATAATATAATCTACCCGCATTCCATCTCCCATTAATGGCAGTATCCTGTCTGATGGGAGGGATGAAGTAAATAAAAACTAATCTCTGTTTTTCTGACATGCTTTTATAAGCGATTAACAGCGCTTCTGCGATACTGGACAAAGGCGTCTATCTCGCCTAGCGTTTGCGAAAAACACCGCCCTTTTTTACCTATGTCTTTTTTACCTGTGCCTTTTCGCCCTTTGTGAATTTTCGTTTTGGATGCTCGCCTATGCCATTACCATCGCCTGCGGCGCGCTCTATCTCTCTCGGCATTCTGCTGTCCACTGAATGGCGGTTTTTACTTTATGGTATGTTGATGAGCTTCTGGTCGGGCTTTGGTCAGACCTTTTTTATCTCGCTCTTCAGTGCTGAAATACGGCAAGATCTATCTCTTAGCCATGGGGATTTTGGCAGTTATTATGCCATTGCCACAACCGCTAGCGCGATTACATTATTCTGGCTTGGCAAGCTTGCTGATACGATTTCTGTCCCGCGCCTTTCATTCATGACGCTTGGCGGCGTCTGTCTTGCTGCTATGCACTTCTCGACGGTAGGCTCAGTGCTAACGCTCACTATCGGGATTTATTTTCTGCGACTATCCGGGCAAGGCATGATGTATCATGTCTATTCAACTGCTGTAAGCCGGCGCTATATTGCAACGCGCGGCCGGGCGCTGGCTATCTCCGGATTTGGGATGAATATTGGAGAAGCCTTTTTCCCGATATTTGTGATCATTGCCCTGTCTGTTCTGGACTGGCGGATTATCTGGATGCTCGTTCCGCTATTTGCCTTTATTACCTTTGCGCCATTTATACTGCGCTTGACGGCCCGGACAGCGCAACAAGACGGCCCGGGCAGGACAGCTCATAACACCGATGAGATAGTGCAGAATGATATCTCCTACCGGCGGCGTGATGTCGCCGGCGACACCGCCTTCTGGTGTGTCATCATCTGGCTTATGATGGTCCCTGGCTTTACGATTACTGGCTTATTTTTTCACCAAATCCATATTGCCGAGCTAAAACAGATACCGCTGTTAATCTGGTCATCTAATTATATCTGGTATGCGCTTGCGGCTGTTGGTGGTGCGTTTCTGGCAGGCATTCTGATTGATAGATATACAGCCCACCGGATAGCTGCCATTACACAAATACCTATGCTGCTTGCCTTTATGTTTTTATGGCAGGGGGAGTCTGTGCTCGCGATTGCGATATTCTTTATTCTGTTCGGAATGGCTGGCGGGATGGTGCCAACAACAGTCTCTGCTTTACTGGCTGAACGCTATGGAACAGGCTGGCTTGGTGAAATCAAAGCCTTGGCGACACCATTGAATGTTTTTTCCAGCGCGCTGTCTCCTGCTCTGATGGGGATTATGATCGATAGGGGGGCCGGCCTCTCAGATCTGATGATGCTTATGATTGGCTGTTGTATTTTTAGTCTTGCGATGCCTCTTATCTGGTTTAATCTTTTTGGGCTGACCCATTTTAGAAAGCCGTCATAATGCAAAAACTAAGAGCCTTTTGTTATGTTTTCCTGTTGCTGGTTGGCTCAAGCATGGCACGTGCTGCCGACGACCTCTCAACAACATTAGAGGGTGTATGGTTTACCTGTGAATTCACCCAAAGCCAGACACCGCCTGATGATGATTGTCAGACTTTTGATGATGAAGGGTTTAGATTTTCCGACGGTACGGCAACTTACCTGCGAATGCTTGGCTCAGAAGAGTCTGATTGCAAAGGCGGCAAAAAAGGTCAGTGTTTTGCGCGCAACAGTCCTGAAATTTCAGCTAGCACACGCTCGCTTGGCAAGATATCCTATGGTCAGGACTGGATTGATATTCGGTATTTACTCTGCACCCAGCGTTTTCATACAAAGACATCTGAATATTTTACGACGCTAATTCCCGATGAAACCCGTTGCCTATGGGCAGGTAAACGGCATTTCTATATCGCCCCTTTCACAGGAACCATTATTTATGAGTGATAAGAGTGACAGCCTTTGCGGGCACCCATCCCTTCATATGGTAACAATTTCAGGTGAGGGCGCCGGAGAATTTCTAAATGATATTCTAACCGCCCAGATTGAAACATTACCGCGCGGGCTCGCGCGGGCCGCCTGCCTGCTTTCACCGCAAGGGCGTATCCTGTTTGACATGCTCGTCCTCTGCTTGGGGCCAGACCAGTTTGGTTTAGTAAGCGAAACAGACCAGATAGGCCCGCTCGCCAAAAAGCTGATGCTCTATCGACTGCGCCGAAAGCTCAGCATAACACAAGATACAACATCCTGTTTTGCCCACATCTGGAACGGGACTGACGCACCAGACGAATCATGGCAGCCATTTGATGATGAACGTCATCCTGCCCTTGGCCGCCTGCTTATGGGGAGCGCCAGCGCGGCACTCCCTGATGATAAGGACTGGCAGAAACAGCGGATTGAGCTTGGCATACCGCAAGGCTCAACTGACCTAACGCCAAACCGTGCCTTGATGCTAGAAGCTGGTCTGCAGCATTTGAGTGCTGTTGATTTTAAAAAAGGGTGCTATGTCGGCCAGGAAGTAACCGCCCGCACTCATTATCGTGGCCTTGTAAAACGGCGGCTCTTTCCGGTGGCATCTGAGAGCCATCACCTGACGTCTGGCGATGAGATATATTATAAAAACCAGCAGGGTGATGATAAGCTAGTTGGCGTCTGCCATTCGGTTATATCTGAGGAGACGGGCAGTGTGGCACTAGCCTCTGTAAGGCTTGATGCTGTTGCTGGCCTGCTAGATGGGACCGGCGCGTTGCATTCCGCGGGTACCCCCCTTCGCCTGTCTGTGCCAGACTGGATGCATCCTCTGCCCGGGTTTGACAAGGAGACACCTGATAGCTGACTTTCAT